>RFHC01000107.1 GCA_003696505.1 Deltaproteobacteria bacterium | reverse complement strand
CTTCTCCTGCGCCAGGGCAAGAGAAGCCGAGACCAGGAGGAAAGCGACCATCACAAACAGGGTGAAAATTTTCCTTCTCATGACCTCCCTCCTTTCTTTTTGATAAACGGGAAAAGCATTTTCCCTATAAATAACACACTATTTTATTTATGCAAGTAGATTTTCCCTCACGCTCCTTCCCTGGCGTACTTCTCCCTCAGCTGGTACTTGAGTATCTTCCCCGAGGGATTCCGCGGCACCTGGTCGATGATGAGTTTTCTCGGCACCTTGTAGTCGGCAATGAGCTTCGCGCAGTGCTCGCGGAGTTCCTCCAGGGTAATCTCCGTTCCCGGCTTGGGCGTAACCACAGCCGTCACCGTCTCCCCGTAAACCGGATGGGGGACCCCGATGACGGCGCAGTCGAGGACGTTGGGGTGGGAGCGGACGGCGTTCTCCACTTCCGCAGAGTAGACGTTCATCCCTCCCGTGATGATCATGTCCTTTTTCCGGTCCACGAGGGTGATGTACCCCTCTTCGTCCACAGTGGCCAGGTCGCCTGTAAACAACCATCCGTCACGTATCGTTTCCGCAGTGGCCCCGGGGTTGTTCCAGTACCCCTTCATCATCGTCTCCGCCCGCAGGATGAGCTCCCCCACCTCGCCGGGCTTCACGTCTTCCATCCGGTCGTTCACCACCCTCGCCTCGTTCAGGATGATCGGTTTGCCCGCCGACCCCACCTTCCTCACCTGGTCCTCGGGTTTGAGGTATATTCCCATCGGTCCCATCTCCGTGAGGCCGCAGAGGTTGTAGAAGTCGACGCCCGGCAGTTCCTCGAGGAGCTTCGTTATGAGCGCCGTCGGCATCGGAGCGGCTCCGTACATGGCGATTCTCAGGCTTGACAGGTCTCTCTTCTTGAAGTCAGGGTGCTCCAGGAGAAACTGAAACATCGTGGGCACCCCGAAAAATACCGTCACCTTTTCCTTTTCAATCGTCTCGAGGACCTGTCCCGGGTCGAAGGTGGGGAGGACGACGTTTTTGCAGGCAAGCATGATCCCGCTCGTGAGAAAGAGGTTGAGCTGTGCCGAGTGGTAGAGGGGCGCCACGTGGATGAACGTGTCGCCCTCCCGCAATCCGACGCCGAGGGAGATGATGGTGCTGACCCAGACGACGCGGTGGTGGTCCAGGAGGACTCCCTTTGCTTTACCCGTCGTTCCCGACGTGTAGAGAATCTCCGCGTCGTCGGACTCCTCTATGGTTACCTGGAGGGGAAGTCCTTCTTCTTTTCGGGCGAGGGTGGTGAGGTCCTCCCTCCCTTCCATGGGGCGTGTGGGAAGGGCTCTTTCCAGAACCGGCAACTCTTCCTTCAGGGCCTCGTCCACGACGGGAGCAACGACCGGGTCGTAGAGGAAGACCTTCGTGCCCGAATCTGTCAACTGGTGGACAAGTTCAGGAACGGCGAGGCGGGGATTGATGCTGACGAAGATCCCGCCGGCCTTCAGGATTCCGTAGAAAGAGATGACGAAGGCATCCGTGTTGGGGGACATGAGGGCGACCCGGTCCCCCTTCTTCACGCCCATTCCCGAAAGGACGCGGGCAACCCTGTTGGCCTCCTCGTTCAGTTCCCTGAAAGAAAGGGTCCTCTCCCCGAAGACGAGGGCCGTCCTCTCGGGAGTCCTTCTCGCGTTGATTTCCAGGATACCCGGTAAGGTCGGCATCTTCCCCCTCCTCCCTTTTTGAGCAAGCGCTTGGTATTTAAATATCAGAGGAATAAAACGCTGTCAAATAAAAGTGGAATATTTTTTTCCACGAAACGGGAAAAAGCCCTTTACTCCTTTCGTCCGCCGAAGACAACGAAGGGCCCGTAGCGGTAGAAGGAATCGACGTGGGCGAATCCGACCCTCTTTAAAGCCTCGAGCTGGAAGGAGAGAGTCCCTGGCCTGTTCTCCTCCGTGCCCTTGTACCTCCTGAGTATTTCCCCGAATATATCTTCCTCCACCCCGAGGGCGGCTTTCCTCTCCTCCACCCAGAGGCGCCACATTTCCATCTGCCACTCCTCGAGAAGGGGAGACTCTCCCCTCACGAGGTCAACGTTGAGAAACCATCCACCGGGGAGGAGAGAGTCGAAGACTGTCCGAAAGAGCCCCTCCTTCCCCCTGTCGTCCAGGTGGTGTATGGCGAGTGAGGAGAGGGCGAGGTCGAAGGGTCCTCCGGGGATGCCCTCGTTCAAAAGATTTTCGAACGATTTCACCACGAAAACGACCCCATCACGCTCCCCAAGCCTCTCCCTTGCCCGCTCGAGCATGTCCGCCGAGCCGTCCACGAGAACAGCTCTCGAGCGGGGCTTCACCTGGAGAACCTTTTCCGATGCGATTCCGTCACCGCACCCGAGGTCGAGAAAAGAGAAACCCTCTTTCTCCGGGAAGAAGAAGCGAACGTGCTCCTGCACGATGGAGAAGAGCCTCCTCCTCTCGACGACGTAGAGGTCCGCCCTCTCTAGGTACTCCGAAGAAAATTTCGGGTCCCCCCAGGGAGAGTCGTCAAAACTGCTCATCTCCTCAACCCTTCACCCATCTGCTGATAAAATCACGGAGTCTGGAGAAGTACTCGTCCCCTCCGACGACGTACGTGTCGTTGTGACCGGCCCCCGGAATGAGGTAGAATTCCTTCGGCTCCGGCGCAGCCCGAAAGACCTCCTGACCCATCCAGAGGGGGATGATGTCGTCCACCTCTCCGTGGATGACCAGGACGGGTGCCTTCACCTGACCGATAAGCTCTTTCGTCCTGTAAGAAGCCGTTGTCTTCACCAGGTGCTTCAGGAAAGGATAGTAAAGGTTAGCCACGTCTTCAGATGAGGTGAAGGCGGACTCGACGATGAGAGCGCCGACGGGACGGGTAGCAGCGAGGTAGACGGCCAGCGCCGACCCGAGAGACCTGCCGAAGAGGACCATCTTTTCCGGTGGCACCCCCCTCTCTTCCGTCAGATACCGGTATACTCCCTCGGCGTCCGAGAAGGTTCCCGCTTTCGAGACTCTTCCCTGGCTCAAGCCGTACTCCCGATAATCGAAGAGGAAAACGGAGACGCCTGTCTTCCGTACGAGAAGCCCCAGGTTGTCGACCCGGTCGGCGATGTTTCCCGCGTTTCCGTGGAACCAGACCAGGAGGGTATTCCTCACCCCGCGACCGAAGCAATCGTGGCGAGGGACGCCGTCGGCAGCGGGGAAATAGACGTCTTCGTAGG
>RFHC01000106.1 GCA_003696505.1 Deltaproteobacteria bacterium | reverse complement strand
GCAAAACTCTTTTTGAAAAGGATGTCGTCTTTTCAGATATCCGTAAAGAGGGGAGGGAAAGTCGTTCTCTCGGAAAGCAATTTCGTCATCGACCTTGCCCCTTACATCTTCACACCTGCAGGACTGGGCATCGTTTTTCTCTCCATCCTCATGGAGAAGGGGGGATACCGCTACGCAGACACGGGGGGAATCTTCCTCCTGGGGATGAATCTCGGGATGATTGTCTGCTTCGATTACGAGGCCTTCGCGTCGGGACAGGAAGACATCAAGAGAAACGGGTACTTTTTCTCCTTTCTCTTCGTTCTCCTCTTTCTCCTCCTCACGCTCCCCGTATCACTCCTCCCGGGATTTGCATCTCCCTGGGAAAGCGGGAAAAGCCTCTACAGGTCCTGGGGTATCGGGTGTCTCAATACATTGAAAACAGTGAAATTTCACATCGTCCCCTTCATTCGGCTGATTGCATCCCGATTCCATTAACCTCTTCTTTCCGGCAATCCTTCAGGCGTTTTCTCACGGTGAGGACGCTCCCACCCTCGAGCTTCGCGCACACCCCTCCATCAGGGGAGAGGACGACGAGGGTCGGCGTGATACTTACGCCGAATCTGTCGGCTGCCACGAATTTCCCCTCCCTCACCTCGTCAAAGAGAACGGGAGAGGGGAGGGAAAGGGTGGAAACAAACTGCTCCACGGCGTTGTAAAAGCGGGGACCGTCTACGTTTACGGGGATGAGGAGAATATTTCCTTCTCCTTTCAAGTCTTTGAGGAGAAGGGGCGTCATCTCCCGGCAGTCCGGGCAGAAGGCGGAAAAGAAGTAGAGGAGATTAAACTGTCTTCCCGTTTCAACTCCGTATCTTTCTCCGCTCAACGCAGGGAGATAGAAGAGGACCTTTCCGCTCGCAACTTTATAAAAAACAAAAGAAAAAGCGAAAGCCGCCGCCAGGAGCGAGAGGAAAAAACTCCTGCCTTTCCTACTTTTCCCCTCCGAAAAATCGCGCCAGGATGCTGGCAATTTTCTCCTCCGATGCCCAGTAGTAGTTTGGCTCGGCGAAGACGATTTTCCCCTCCCTGTCGAGGATGACGCTCGTGGGAAGGGCGTTGATACAGGCTTCATCCCACACTTTCAGGTCCATGTCGAGGAGGACGGGAAACTCGATGCCCCAATCGTCGAGGTTTTGCTTGAGGGTTTCCAGTCGGGATGCCGTGAGGTTCTGCCCTTCCTGGTTGATAGCAAGGACGACCAGGTCGGGATTTTCCTTCTTTATCCTGTTGAGAAACGTCAGTTCTTCCCGACACCGGGGGCACCAGGAAGCGAAGAACGCGAGGAAGACAACCTTCCCCCGGTAATCGCTGAGCCGGACTTCTTTCCCTTCCGTCGTTTTCAGAACGAAGTCGGGAAAGGGATTACCCGCCTGGACGCAGAGGGAGAGGGCACGGGGGGCCGTGAAATTTAAAAAGAGAATTAACACGCCGAGAAAAATGACTGTTTTCCTCATCGCAGGGATGCCTCCTTTCGCAGCGTGTGAAACTCCTCATACACCTTATCGGGAATGAACTTGTGGTCATGAATAGAAAAGTTCCCCTCTGCCGATTTTGCCGGAGGGTGACAGAGGAAGCAGGGTCCATCTTCTTTCCGGCACCGGGGAGGGAGGAGTGCGCTCCTCCCGTGGCAGGACGTGCAGTACCTCCTCCCGTCCCGTCTCTTCTTCACTTTCCGGGCAAAACGGAAATTCTTGCAGAGGTCGCACGTCTCCCTCGTCTCGAAGAGGTAGTTTTCGAGCCAGAAGAGGAACTGTCGGTGCCGGTCTTCAGCGCTCCCGTCGTTTTTGAAAGTGGAGTCATCCTGTCCCGGTTTCGGGAGGAGTCCGGTGAAGTATTCCCCCAGGTCTTCGCCGGGAAGGTAGCCGGCCGGGTAGCGGTACTGCCCCGTCCTGTCGTGGCCTGTGGTGTGGCACGCCTCGCATACCATGAGGCGCCTCTCTCCGGTGAGTTTCGCCGGGTTGACGATGAGAGAGGGGTCTCCCGTGGCGGCGTGCTTCTTTCCCGGCCCGTGGCACGCCTCGCAGGCTATCCCTTTCTCGGCGAATTTCCTCTTTTCCGGGTTGAGGCCGGTGACGTGGCACCCCGCACACCTCGAAAGCCAGTCAAATTCACGCCAGTAAGAGAGGTCCCAGGCGCGCGTTTGAATTCGATATATAGGTTTTCGAACGACCAGGTCCTTTCCCCTGAGGCTGACGAACCTGTTGACCCAGTGGGTCCCGAGGACGAAAACGACTTCCTGAGGGGAAATACCCGCTTCTCTGAGAAGTGGGGTCATCCTCTGGAGAAAGTCCCCGCCACTCTCTCTCACCATTGTTGCGTGCGGAGAGATTTTCCAGAGGTTGTACTGGAGAGGGTGACACTTTCTACAGAAGGAAGAGGTGGCATAATCGCGGGGGTCGGGGTATCGCGTCTGCGGGGCGCTCCGTATTTTCTCCCTGTCGTGACACTGAAAGCAGAGTCGTCCCTCCACGTTCTTTTCTCTCAAAAAGTAGGTCCTGTATTTTTTCCGGAGAAAGGGGAGTGCCAGATCGAAAATTTTCTCTCCGACGGACCTCCCGACGGAGGGCGAGTCCGAAAAAGGTTTCCCGTGAGGGTCGTGGCAGGTTGTGCAGGTCATCTCTCCCTCCGGGTCGAGCGGGAGATTCCCGGAGAAACCGATTCCGGGAGAGATGTCGACGGGGTGGTGAACTTCTAATGAGTGACAGGAAGTACAGAGGCTGTAAATGTCCTTCCTGAATTTGACGACCCTGTATTTTGACCTTTCAACGAAGGAGACAGGACCAATGTGGCAGTCTCCACACCTCTCTTTCCTGTTCAATAATTCATGGGGGTCGGGATTCACGGATGAGGGAAACCTGAAGGTAAAAACGAGGACGAGGGCAAACAACCCGTAAGAGAGGACTCCCCAGACGAGGAGTTTCCAGAGGACCCTCTTCTTCTGGACCCGGTCTATTCTCATCTTTTCCCGGGACGAGACGAAAGTTCTTTTAACTCTTCGAGAAGTTTCACTGCCTCATCGGAGAAGGAAGCTCCCTTCTCATTACCCGCATTCCCGGCGAGGCAGGATTCCAGGCGCTTCACTTTTTCCTGAATGAGCGCTAACCTGCCCTGGTATTCGCCCACCATTTCCTGAAGGGCATCTGCCAGGTCATGAAAGTAATCGTCCCGGCGGAGGTGAAACTCTTCCTCAGACTCGCCTCTCGCCACCTTCCGTGCCGTTTCAATGATTCGGTAGATGGGCCCCCCAAAGCGGTGAGCGTGAAGAAGGGTGAGGTAATAGATAACGAGCGATGAGAGTATGAGCGTCACCCCACTTCCGATGGCAACGGCGGGGAAGAGGGCCTGCCAGGTGTTTCTCACGCCCTGGTGGATGCTGAAGAAGGTCCTCTCCACCTCCTCCGCCGCGAGAAGGTAAACGATAGAGGAGACGAGGACGATTCCCCCCACGGTGACGAAGAGTATTGCGGCAAACATCTTTCTGTGAAACTCTTTCTCCACCATGAAGAAACGTCGCTTAACACGATTCACGGAAACACTCCCGGGCAGTTATTTCCCCTTTGAATTTGGCAATTAACAAAGAAAGGGGGAGTGAAGTATCATTTAAAAAGAATCGTTTCCAGGACGATGAAGAGGAGGAGATGAAAAAGAGGACGACACAGGCCGCAATCCTCCTTGCCGTCTTCATAACGGCGCTCACGGCCATTCTCATAGCCGGTATCAAGGTGACTCGTGACCTGGCATGGGAATCAGCAATGGATTCCCTCTCCGACAGAGTTGTATTCCAGGTTAATGAAATGCTCTGGCGAAGACTCATTTTCCTTTCACAGCAAAAGGAAAACATCGTCAACGGGAGCATTACGCTGGAAGCGGGAAACATCATTTCCTCCGTTGCGATTCTCCCCTCACCCGACGAGGAGAGGGAGAAGAGCCTCAACCGCCAGTTGACAGGCGGGGCGGAAGAGGACCTTTCCATATTTATCGGGAATCCAAAGCCCTCTCTTGAGAGGGGCCTCGTCATCCCCTTCTCAATCAGGAGCAGGTCGAACGCGCGGAAGTATATTTACGGGGAACTCTCGATTCCCGAAATTTTCTCTGTCGTCGACTCCCTGGCGGGGAGAAACATTTTCCTCTCCTTCATCGACCCGACGGACAAGAGGGTCCTTCTCGACTCGGCAGAGAGGGCGGGAGATTTCCGCCTGAAAAAACTGGTGAGTTCGTTCCGAACGTGGGAGGAGTTTCTCCCCTTCTTTAACCTGAAACTCCTCTTCAGGGCACCGGAGAACGCATTCCCTCTCCCCATAGCGACCCAGGGACTCTTCTTCGCCGTCTATATCCTCCTCTTGACCGCCTTTCTCACCTTCTACGTGAAAGTCCTCAGGCCGGCGGCTATGGCTTCTGACTTTATCTCTGAGAAAGTGGCGACGAAGGGAGAAGGCGATTCGGTGCTGAAAGAAATAAACAACATCTATCTGAGCGTGAACGCCCTCGTGAAGAGGCTCGAGGAACTGGAAAAAGAGAAGGAGATGCTCTCCGGGGTGTCGCGCGACGAGGAGAGGGCTGAACTTGAATCGCTGAGGCAGAAATACAGCGAGATGCTGGAACACCACAAGACGACGAAGAAGATGCTCAAGAGTCTGAAGAAGGAACTCGTCCCTCCTATTCTCCGGGAAGGGCTCGAACACCTCGGGTTCAGAGACGTGATTGTCGGTCTTATAGACCGGGAAAAGAGAGCCCTTTCCTTTAAGCTCGACCCGGTGAAATTCGGCAGAGGGACACTCTCCATCCCTCTCGACGACGACTCTTACTTCATCTCCCGTGTGGTCTTCAGCGGGATACATCATTTTTTGAGGACCACAGAGGAAACGAACCTCAGGTACGACGATAGGGTGCTCCTCGGAGAAAGGTCCGTGCTGGTCGCGCCCCTTATGAAAAGCTCACGAAACAGGTGTTTTCAGTTCTTCCAGTGCGACCGCCTCGACTGTCCCTCTCACATCGAGGGAGACCAGCGCTGCTGGATACGGCAGGGGACGCTCTGCCACACTCACACCCTCACGGAGAGAAAAGAAGGGAAACTCTGCGTTGATTGCCCCATGTTTCTCGTCGAGGGAGTCCTCATCGTCCGGGAGGGGAGAGGAGGGAAGGAACTGCTCCCGCAGGAGACGAAACCGATTATGCAGCTCGTGAGCGAAGCCTCCCTCGCTTTCGAGGTGGCAGAGATTTACGAAGAAGCCGAGAGAATGTCAGTAACCGACGGCCTGACGGGACTCTACAATCACAGGGAGTTCTACCGCCACCTGAGGGTGGAAGTTGAAAGGGCGAGGCGCTACAACTCATTCCTCTCGGTTCTCATGATTGACGTCGACGACTTTAAGATTTACAACGACACTTTCGGGCACCTGGCCGGGGATATGGCCCTCAGGAAGGTGGCCGATGCCATAAGGAGGAACGTCCGCTCCTTCGACATCGTGGCTCGATACGGCGGGGAGGAGTTCGCAGTCATCCTGCCGGAAACGGACCAGAACGGCGCTATCGCACTCGCCGAGAGGATAAAGAACGAGATAGGAAAGATAAACTTCTCACCCGTTGAAGACGAACTCACCCGGCTCACCGTGAGCATCGGACTCTGCTCCATGAGAGGGGGGGATATGCCTCCCGACAAATTCATCTCAATGGCAGACAGCGCGGCCTACGAAGCGAAGAGAATGGGGAAGAACAGGATCTGCGTTTCCGGGGTGTCGGAAGGATGATAAGGAGGGAGGATTACGAGGAACTCGAGAGGCAGAGACTGGCACCTTACGCCTCGAGGTCGGCCGAATCGAGGGGGAGGGTTCATCAGGAAGCTGAAGACCCATTCCGGACGAGATTCCAGAGAGACAGGGACAGAATCATTCATTCTGCCGCATTCCGCCGTCTCGAATACAAGACGCAGGTTTTCGTCAACCACGAGGGAGACCACTACAGGACGAGGCTCACCCACACGATAGAAGTTTCCCAGATTGCCCGTTCCATTGCCCGCTCACTCCGCCTCAACGAGGACCTGACGGAAGCCATCGTCCTTGCCCACGACCTGGGACACACCCCTTTCGGTCACGCCGGCGAGAGGACCATGGATGAACTCATGGCAGACGAAGGGGGTTTTGAGCACAACCTCCAGTCGCTCAGAGTCGTTGACGTCCTCGAGAAGAGGTATCCCCAGTTCGACGGCCTCAACCTCACCTACGAGGTGAGGGAAGGGATAGCCAAACATTCTTCGGAATACGACACCACCATCCCCCTCCCCGAATTTAATCCCGGGACGAGACCCTCTCTGGAAGCACAGATAGCAGACCTGGCAGACGAGATTGCCTACAGCAACCACGACATCGACGACGGTTTAAGGAGCGGCCTCATCTCATTCGAGTCGCTTGAAGAGGTTTCGCTCTGGCGCGAAGCCCGAAGAAGGGTAGAGGAGGAGTTCACCAACCTCGATGAGGACACTCTCAGACACAGGACGATTTCGCGAATTATTTCCACGCTGACGAGGGACCTGACGAAAGCCTCTCACGAGAGGATAAAAAAGTCGGGGGTTTCCTCCGTCGACGAGGTGAGGGAATTCCCGGAGAGGCTCATCGCCTTCAGCAGCGAGGTGGATGAGAAAAACAGGGAATTGAAAAACTTCCTCTTCAGGAACATGTACTGCCACTACCGCGTCGTGAGAATGGAAGAGAAGGCCCGGAGAATAATCACCGACCTTTTCACTGCTTATCAGAGGCGGCCCGAGCAACTTCCTCCCCACTTTTTCCGAAGGACGAAAGAGGAGAGCCTGAAAAGGGTCATCTGTGACTACATTGCGGGCATGACGGACCGATATGCCCTGGACGAGCACAAAAAGCTCTTCGACCCGCACGAGAAAGTGTAGGAGGGGAAAATTGAGCAACTTCGAGAAGCGGTTCAAGGAAGCAGTAAGAGAAAACTTTGATTTTTCGGCTGATTTATACGACAGATTTGAAGAAAAACATCACTTATTCGAGGAGCTTGCGTCACGGCTCGTAGACCTGATGGGAAATTCAAATGTCCGCCGTGTCCTCGATGTTGGGTGCGGTTCCGGCATCTCCACATGGGCTCTTTACCAGAAATACGGAGACGGTTGTACCTTTTACGCCATAGACATTTCTGAAAAAATGCTGCAGAAAGCCAGGGAGAAGTACGGTCATCGGGATAACATCATCTTCGTCCTGGGCGACGCGGAAAATCTGAAAGAATATTTCATGGAAAAGTTTGACGCCATTTTTTACACTGCATCAATTTTTCTCATCCCGAACTTCAGAAAGAGTTTAAAAGAGGCCTTTTCTCTCCTGAATCCCGGGGGTAAGGTAGCTATTTCCTTTTACTCCGGTTTGAGCGACATCGAGGG
>RFHC01000105.1 GCA_003696505.1 Deltaproteobacteria bacterium | reverse complement strand
CTCCTCCCGGAGAGGGAACTTTCGGGAGATTCTCAAGGAGGTCCGGTGGGAGCTGGATGTGAGGGGATACGGTCACGTCAAAATCGTCGTCAGCGGGGGGCTCTCGGAGGAGCATGTCCGGGACCTGAGGGACCTGGTGGACGGCTTCGGAGTGGGGACGTCCATCAGCAACGCTCCCGTCTTCGACTTCTCCCTCGACATCGTCGAGGTAAGCGGGAGGCTACTCGCCAAGAGGGGGAAGAAATCGGGCGCGAAGTGTGTTGCCCTCTGCTCTTCCTGCGGCGAAAGGAGGGTGGTGCTCGAGGGAAGTGTGGGGAAGTGTCCCTGCGGAGGCTCTCTCGAATCCAGGAGCGTCGATTATCTCAGAGAGGGAAAGGTCGTCAGGGCACCGGAGAGCATCGAGGAATTGAGGAAGAGGGTGAGGGAAGAGATAAAAAGGTTTGGAGGGGTGGAATGAGTTTCCAGCACATTAAGTGGACCGGTGACGAGCTCGTCCTCCTTGACCAGAGGATACTCCCCATACGGGAGAGCTACCGGAGGGTGAAGACCTCAGTGGAGGCGGCAAACGCCATCAAGACGATGGTCGTGAGAGGTGCGCCGGCAATCGGTATCGTGGCGGCTTTCGGCCTCGTCCTCGCCATCAAGGGGGCGTTGAAGAGAAAGAGAGTGCTCAAGGAGGAATTTGCCGAGGCGTACAAGATTCTCGCGGGCACCCGTCCGACGGCGGTAAACCTCTTCTACGCTCTCGAAAGGGTGAGGAACGTTTTCGAAAGGATATGCGACCGCTCCCCTGAGGAGGTTCTCTTCCGGGTGGAGAAGGAAGCCCTCGACATCCTCGAAGAGGACGTGAAGAATAACCGCGCCATCGGGAAAAACGGCGTCAGGTTCGTTCGGAGCGGGTTTTCCATCCTTACCCACTGCAATGCCGGAGCGCTCGCCACCGGCGGGTACGGGACGGCTCTCGGAGTCATCAGGATGGCCGTGGAGAAGGGGAAAAAGGTTCACGTCTACGTGGACGAGACGAGACCCTTTCTCCAGGGAGCCCGCCTGACGGCCTGGGAACTTCAGAAGGAGGGCATTCCCTGCACGCTCATCACAGATAACATGGCTGGATACCTGATGGCGCAGGGGAAGGTGGACATGGTCATCGTCGGGGCCGACAGGATTGCGGCCAACGGGGACGTGGCGAACAAAATCGGGACCTATTCCCTCGCCGTCCTGGCGAAACAGCATAAAATTCCTTTTTACGTCGCCGCTCCCACCTCGACCATAGACATGAGCGTGAAAAGCGGGAAGCAGATTCCCATCGAGGAGAGGGACGCAGGAGAGGTGACGAACCTGATGGGGACGAGGATTGCGCCTCACGGCGTGAACGTATACAACCCTGCCTTCGACGTGACTCCTTCTCGATTCGTGTCCGCCATAATCACTGAGAAGGGGGTCGTTACCTCTCCTTACGGAGCGGGCCTGAAAAAGCTCTTCTCATGAGCAGGGAGAAAATCAGGAAGGAAGCGGAATCCCTTTTCGAGGGGGAAATCCGGGACGTTCTCGATTCGTGCCTGGAGAGGGTCCCCGACGGGGAGCTCTTCTGCACGAACCTCGTGACCCTTGCAGAATCTGTCGGTCGGGACGAGGTGGCTTCCGTCCTGAGTGACTCCAGAAAGAGGAAGGCCCTCGTCCCTGTCCTCGCCGCGTCCCCTTATCTCACGGGGCTCATGGCGGGGAACCCGGAAATTTTCAACCACGTCTTCCGGGAAGGAGGTGTCTGGTCTCCTCCTTCGAAAGAAACGTTGATTGACGAGGTCCTGGACGCGCTGGCTCCCCTCGAGGAGGAGTCCGAGGTGAAGAGAATCCTCCGGAGGATGAGAAACAGGGAAATGGTGCGAATCGGCGTTCGGGACCTGGCAGGTCTGGCGGAGGTGGAGGAAACGACCCGGGCCCTCTCAGACCTGGCCGACGCCTGCCTGGAGGGAGCGGTCTCCTTCGCGATAAGAGAAATGAAGAAGAGGTATGGGACTCCCATTTGCCGTGAAGGGGCGGAGGAGAAGGAGTGCGGCTTCGTCGTGATCGGCCTGGGAAAGCTCGGGGGAGAGGAGTTGAATTTCAGTTCCGACATCGACCTGATGTTCGTCTACGAGAGCGACCGGGGGGGGACGACGGGAATAGCCTCGCCTGATGGGGAAAAGAGAGGCGAGGTGACGAACCACCAGTTCTTCGTGAAAGTCTCGGAATTCGTGAGCAGGCTCATAAGTGAGGTGACGGAGGACGGCTTTGTTTTCCGGGTGGACCACAGGCTCCGTCCGGACGGGGCGAGAGGCCCTCTGGCGAACTCCCTTCGGTCACTGGAAATCTACTACGAGTCGTGGGGGCAGACCTGGGAGAGGATGGCGCTGCTCAAGGCGCGCCCCGTGGCAGGGGACGCCGACCTGGGGAGGCGGTTCGAGAAGACCCTCCAGCCCTTCGTCTACCGGAAGTATCTCGACTTCATCGCCATAGAGGAGATAAAGGAGCTCAAGGAGAGAATAGACCTCTCCCAGAAGTTGCGGTCGGGGAAGCTCTGGGACGTGAAGCTGGGGAAGGGGGGGATACGGGAGATTGAGTTCTTCGTCCAGGTCCACCAGATCATCTTCGGGGGGAAGAACCCGTCCCTCCGCGTCAGGGGGACTCTCCCTGCCCTCGCGCTCCTCCGGGCAGAACGCTTCATCTCTCCCGGAGAGGAAGAGAGCCTCCGGGAAGCCTACCGATTCTTCCGGAACCTCGAGCACAGGGTTCAGATGCTTTACGGGAGCCAGACTCAGGAGCTCCCGTCGGGGAGAGACCTGGAGCTCGTGGCGTTTCTCATGGGTTTCGAGAAGGGGGAGGAACTGCTCGAGGAGGTGGAGAGGCAGAGGAAAAAGGTGGAGGAGCAGTTCGGGAAGCTCTTCGCGCGGGAGAAAGCGAGGAAGGAGGTTGACGTTTCCCCCGAGGTTATTAGCCTCCTCTACGGCGAGGTACCTCCCGAAGAGGAGGAGCGGCTTCTCTCCGGGCTCGGTTTCAGGGACGTGAAGAGGGGGAGGGGGCACCTGGTTTTCTTGAGGGAAGGCCCCCAGCCGTCGAGACTTTCAGACCGCGCGAGGAAGTATCTGAGGGAGATTGCTCCCCTCATTCTCTGGGAAGCCGCACGGACGCCGTTTCCCGACAGAGCAATGGAAAATGTGGAATCCTTCTTCCAGTCCGTCGGCGCCCGGACCTCTTACTACGCCTTTTTCGCGGAAAACCCGAAGGTTATCTCTCCCCTCGTTCAGCTCTTCGGGTCGTCCCAGTTTCTCTCCCGGTTTCTCATCTCACACCCCGAGCTCGTCGACATCCTCCTCAGGCAGGACCAGAGCGAAATCGTGAAGTCCAGGACGGACATGAGGAGAGAACTGGGAGAGAGGCTCGTCCGGGCAGAGGACTTCGAAGAGGAGCTGGCCATTCTCCGCACCTACCGGAACGAGGAGTTCCTGCGAATAGGGATACACAGGCTCGGTGGCAACCTCTCCCTCGAGGAATTTTCCCATCAGCTCTCTTCTCTCGCGGAAGTCCTCATGGGGTACGCCCTCTTCTACGCCCGGAGGGAGGTGGAGAAGAGATTCGGGAAACCCGGCACCTTCCGGGACGGGGACCTGGAGAGGGAGGCGCAGTTTTGCGTCCTCGGACTGGGGAAGCTGGGCGGCGAGGAGCTTAACTTCCACTCAGACCTGGACGTTCTCTTCGTCTATTCACACCTGGGGGAAGGGGAGAAGCTCACCAACAGCGAGTATTTCGCAAAGGTGGCTCAGCGCTTCATCTCCATCCTTTCGACGGTGACGAAGGAGGGGTACGTCTACAAGGTGGACATGAGGCTCAGGCCCTCCGGGAGCGCCGGCCCTCTCGTTGTTTCCCGCGAGGCGTTCGAAAATTACTACCTGAAGAGCGCCTGGCTCTTCGAGCGGCAGGCTCTCATCAAGGCCCGTTTCGTTGCGGGAGATAGGGAGCTGGGGAAGTCTCTGGAGAAGTGGATATCCTGGTTCGTCTACGAGCGGCCTCTCCCGGAGGGGATAAAAGAGGAGATACGGCGCCTCCGGAAGAGAATGGAGGGAGAGCTGGGGAGAGAGCGGGGGCACGTGCACAATATCAAGTACGGTCGTGGCGGAATCGTCGACGTGGAGTTTCTCGTTCAGTACCTTCAGCTCCTCCACGGGCGGGAATTCCCCGCGGTGAGGAGCCAGAATACCCTCAAGGCTCTCTATGAGCTTTACCGGGCGGGAATTCTCACGGAGGAGGAGTTTACCATCCTCGACGAAGGGTTCAGGTTTCTCCGGGAACTGGAGATTTCCATGAGGCTCGTCCACGACGCGCCTGTCGAGCGCCTGACTCCGGACGATATGAGCGTGAAGCTCCTGAAGTTTCGCTCGGTCGAAGAGTTCGAGGAGATGTACGACCGAGTGACGGAGGCGGTGAGAAGGGTCTACGACAGGTGGATGGGGAACGGGGGTTAACCGATTTCGTCGTCGGGGAAGTCAAAGAGTCGGGACATGCGGACGATGTCGAGTATGTCCTCGTTCAGCTTCGTTTCTTTCAGCGTCCCTTCCAGGTCGATGAGGGCGTTTCTCATCTCCAGGAGGAGTTCAATGTTGAACCCGCCGGCTTCCTCGCGGGAAGGTGTTTTCCTCTTGTCGTAAAAGTATGCCATCGCTTCCCTTCTTTTCCCTTCGATGCTGACTTAAAGGTCCCGGATTCCTGCTGGTGAGAAAGCATACTACTTTCACCTGTCGGTGCTGTCAATAAAATCTTCTCTTTTCACGTGCGGAGTCCAGAGTCCCGGGTGCGGGATTCCCTCCAGCGTGGCAGATTCCCCGTTCCGCAGTCGCACACCTGATTCCGTGTTTACACGGGAATTCCCGATTGCCCCGCTGGACTGTGGTTTGTTGACCCTTGGGAAAAGGACTTCAGACGATTTAGTGCGCAACCTGTACGAACAACTCTTAACCTTTTCACATTGTTTCCTTTTACGAGCCGTGGCTCGCGACGCTGAAAGTTCATACCCCATCACCTTTGAGAAGGCTTTGGTATAAATTGAAGTGTTGCTCTCCGATTTTCTCAAGGTCATAGAATTTTTCGACAACCTTTCTTCCTTCTATGGCTTTGGAAGTTCTCAATGTCTGATTCGTAATGAGAGAATATATGCCTTCGGCGAGTTCTCTCGGTCCCCCCTCGACGAGTATGCTTCCCCCTTTCTCCAACACTTCTACTTGACCGCCAGCTTTGTATGCCACGACGGGAGTGTATGAAGCCATGGACTCGAGGTGAACTATCCCGAATCCCTCGTTTCGAAACGTTGAAACGGAAATATCTAAATCGAAGAAGATGTCGTTTATGAGGGTTCTCTCAACTTTCCCGGTTAGGATGAAGTGCTCCTTAAGACCGGCATGAGCTATTTTTTCTTTCAACTTCAAAGCAATTTGCTCACTCCCCCCTCCAACTATGGCGATTTTGAATTTATCGAGTTTCCTGAGGAGGTGCTTGGCTACCTCTACGAGTTCTTCCTGATTTTTCCTCAGTTCGCCAACCATCCCGATGATGGGATAGTGAATTCCTTTGAAAAACTTTCTTTCCCTTTTTGGATTCAACTTCAACTCGTGGTTTATCTCTGGAAGATGAACCCCATTGGGTATAACGATACTGTTCTCATTGGTTACTGGGTTTTTTCTTGAGAGACCTTCTTTTATGTATTCTGAGACGAAGATATGTTTCCCCACTTTTTCGAAAAAAGGTATTTTCCTGTCGGCGAATACATGATAGACACCCACGATTTTCGGTTTAAATTCCCTGTCATAGGCACCGTAAATCTTGCTCAGGAGGTAGCATCGCCCAATGTCCCTTTCTCTGTTTACGGAAATGATGTCTGGCATAAATTCACGAAAAACTCTGATGAGTTGATAAAATCCTATTGTTTTCCCTGCCCCGGTCCACTTTAAAGGATAGACATTGAATCCTGCCTCTTTCGCTTTTTCTGCGATGAGGGTGCCTTCCCTGACGGCAAAAGAAACTGATGCTCCGTGATTTGATGAGAGGTATCTCGCCACGTCAAGGAGGTGATACTCAATCCCGCCCATCGTGTTAAAGGAAGATGTATTTGCAACGTATAAGACCTTCATTTGACAATAAGGACTCCGCGTTTATGATGATTTCCGATGATGATTTACATATACTAATTGAGTTGTCACTGCTGGAATAAATAAATTGAGCATCACCGGGAAAATGAAAATGGGGAAGTGATTCGTTATTAATTTTTTCACGTTATATAGTGTTTTCTTTTCCTCCTTTGTGATTTACATGACGCATCGTTGATTCGGAAATTTGCAGGGTCGGTAATACTTCGAAGCAGACACCGCGTCTGGACTTTTGTCCTCTTGATTTCAAAGTCTTTTTCATCTGCTTAGATGCATGATATTCGGAGGGTCAGTTCCCCGGATGTTCTGCTGTTCGGGCCCACAAAATCGTGCCGTCGTGAATTATCACTCTGGGTTTTTCTCCGGAAGTTTAAAGGCTTTCCCGCAGTACGGGCAGACGACGGTGTCCCCCTTTTCCCATGTCCGGTTTCCCTCCGTGTGGGCACATCCCAGGAGGAAAGTCAGGAAAAGCGCGATAAAGGCGGCAGAAACGACCCGTTTAACAATGCGGCACATCGGAAACCCCCTCCCGGCATGACATGACGGGTGTAATATAATACCCCGATGGCTGAACGGATGGAAAGAGGGTCCAGGAGACAGGTATTTCCCCTTCTCTTCGCTGTTTTCGTCTCCATGCTCGGAGTAGGGATAATATCCCCGATTCTCCCCGTCTACGCCGAGATGATGGGGGCTTCCGGTTTTGTCATCGGGATCATCTTCGGTCTCTTCTCCGTTTCCCGCTCCATCGTCATGCCCGTTTACGGCAGGCTTTCGGACCTGAAGGGCCGAAAGGGGTTCATCGTCGCCGGACTCTCGGCCTACTGCCTCCTCTCCTTCGCCTACGCGGCTGCGTGGAACATCGTGGCGCTCTCGGTGGTCCGCCTCTTCCACGGTCTCGCATCGGCGGCAATTCTCCCCATTGCCATGGCATACGTGGGGGACATAAGCCCGCCGGGAGAGGAGGGGAAAATGATGGGAATTTACAATACCTCTCTCCTCCTCGGTTTCGGCTCGGGACCTGTCCTGGGGGGGTTCATCAGGGACCTGTTCGGAATCAACGAGGCCTTCTACGCCATGGGAATTCTCGTTTTCATCGGGCTCCTCCTCGTCATCTTCATCGTCAAAGAGCCGGAGAAGAAGGGGAAAATAGCGGAGAAGTATCCCTTCCGCGAGATGGTGGATTCCCGCCGACTCCGTGCCCTGTTCGCCTTCAGGCTGGCAAATGCCGTGGGGCGGAGCGCCGTCTTCGCCTTCCTCCCCATCTTCGGCCACACTCTCCTCGGGCTTTCGGGGACGAGCATCGGGTTTCTCCTCTCGGCAATCGTCATCGTTGCCTCTCTCTTCCAGACGCCCTTTGGCGTCCTGGCCGACCGCTTCTCCCGCAAAAACCTCGTCCTTGCAGGCGGAATCCTCAACGGCGTCTGCCTCGTCCTCATCGGTTTCTGCCGCTCTTTCTCCTCTCTCCTCCTCGTGGTGGTGGCCCTCGGTCTCTCCGGCGCAATCGCCCTCCCTTCGCTGACGGCGCTGGCGGTGGACGAGGGGAGGAGCGTGGGGATGGGGTCGGT
>RFHC01000104.1 GCA_003696505.1 Deltaproteobacteria bacterium | reverse complement strand
TCCCGCCTGTTCGGGGCCTTGGAGGCTCGGTGCCTCGGTGACAATGGGACGGGAGCGGATAAACCGCTCCCCTACGAGTTTTTCGGTTGATGGGTAGCTCGGTGGTTCGGAGGTTCGGAGGCTCGGAGGCTCGTTGCCCCGGTAGCAATGGGAGTCTCATCTCCCGGGTCGTCCATCGGGAAATCAGGGGATATAATGATGGCAGGTCCTTATCGAAGGGGGACTGGTTTCGTGACTGCCCACGCCGGCAGAATCTCACGCATCCTCTTCCTGACGGTGTTATCAGCCTCGCTTCTCTTATCCTGTAGCCGCGCGAAATCTCCGTCTCTCACGTTTGCTGTGGGAGGTGCCCCGAGCGAGCTCGACCAGTGGACGAAGGTGGTCGAGGAATTTTCCCGGTCAACCGGAATCGACGTCAAAGTCATCAGGCAGCCCACGGACACGGGACAGAGGAGGCAGGGACTCCTCATCCCTCTCAAGTCGGGGAAACCCGACCCGGACGTCTTCCTCATGGACGTAGCATGGATTTCCCAGTTCGCCGCCTCGAACTGGCTCGAACCTCTGGACGACGTCCTGGCCGACCTGGGGAAAAACGTCTTCTTCCGGAGGATACTCGACCTTGCCGACACGTACGACGGGAAGATACTGGCACTCCCTGTCTACGTGGACGGAGGACTCCTCTACTACCGGAAGGACCTCCTCTCCCGGTTCGGTTACCGCCACCCCCCAGAGACGTGGGAAGAGCTGCTTGAGGTATCCCTCAGAATCCAGAAAGCTGTCCGGAAGAAAAATCCCGACTTCTCCGCTTTCGTCTGGCAGGGAGCTCAATACGAAGGTCTCGTCTGCACGTTCCTCGAGTTCGCCGGGTCGAACAACGGGGGAATAGATTTGAAAAAGGGGCGGGTCGTCCTCGCAACCCCGGAAAACGTCCGGGCACTCGCTTTCATGCGCGACCTCATCCACCGATACCGGATTTCCCCTCCCAGCACATTCACGGAGATGAAGGAGGAAGAGGTGAGGCTCTTTTTCCAGTCAGGAGCATCTCTGTTCGAAAGGAACTGGCCCTACGCCTGGTCCCTCCACGAAAGCCCCGGTTCTCCCGTCAGGGGGAAAGTGGGGATAGCCCCTCTGCCTCACTTCAAAGGGGGAAAAAGCGTCTCCACCCTCGGGGGATGGCACCTGGGAATTTCGAGGTTCTCCGACGCAAAGGACACCGCGAAGAAGTTCGCCCGATACCTCCTCTCGTACGAAACCCAGAAAAAGCTCGTCCTCTCTCTCGGGTGGAATTCGGGAAGGAAAGATATATACGAAGACAGAGACGTCCTCTCAGCTTTCCCTCACTACGCCGCTCTGAGAAAGGTCTTCACCGGCGCCCTCCCGAGGCCCACAGTCCCCTATTACTCCCAGATTTCCGCCGTCGTCCAGAAGTTCGTCAACGCCGCCATTGCCGGGGAAATGGACCCTGAAGATGCGCTGAGAGAGGCGGAAAAGGAATGTGCGAAAATCGTATCCCGTTATGAAGGGTAACCAACCTTCACGACATACCCTGGGGACCTCAGACGAAGGGGCGTCCTTCGCCTTCGCTCTCCCTCTCGCCCTCCTCCTCCTTCTCTTCGCCTTCCTCCCTCTCGCCGGGACCCTTCTCACTTCTCTCTTTCGGGACACAACTTTCCTCGAGAAAAAATTCATCTTCCTCGCCAATTACTCCTCTCTCTTTCGGGACCGGAGCTTTTTCCAGTCCCTCACCTTCACCCTCGCCTTCATCGCCACTTCCGTCCCCCTGGAAATAGCCCTCGGCTTCCTCTTCTCCCTCGTCGTCCACGAAAACGTCCCCGCCCTCGGTTTTTTCCGGGTTGCCCTCATCCTTCCCTGGGCGGTCCCGGCGGCAGTATCAGGGAGAGTCTGGGAGCTCATCTACTCTTACTCCCACGGAATCGCAAACACCTTCCTGTTGAAACTGGGAATCATCTCCCATCCCGTCAACTGGCTGGGGACCGAAACTGGGGCTTTCTTCTCCCTCGTTTTCGCCGACGTGTGGAAGACGACTCCCTTCGTGGCCATCATCCTCCTTGCCGGCCTCCAGTCCATCCCTTCAGATATCCACCGGCAGGCTTCTGTGGACGGCGCAGGCCCCCTGAGGAGGCTCTTCACCATTACACTTCCAATGCTCAAACCCTCACTCGTCGTGGCACTCCTCTTCAGGACGATTGACGCTCTCCGTGTCTTTGACGTCGTCTACGTCCTCACGAAAGGAGGACCCGGCGGGACGACCACATCCCTTTCCCTCTACGCTTACCGGTACTACGTGTCAGGAGACTTTGGATACGGGTCCGCCGTTTCCGTGGTGCTCTTCTTCTGCGCACTCGCCCTGTCTATCCTGTATCTGAGGGCGTCCCGATTCAGGGAGGTGCTGGCATGACCGGCGGGCGCGGGAAAGGAGCAGCCCTTTTCGCTGCCGCCTGCCTGATGACGCTCTACTCTCTCGGTCCTGTTGCCGTCATGGTCGCCGTGAGCCTCGCGAGAGACCCCCTCTCCACTCTCTCCGGCGGTCTCACCCTTGCCCACTACGCGGACCTCGTCAGAGGCCCCTCCCTTCACTTCCTCGACTACCTGAAAAACAGCTTCCTCGTCTCCGCCTTGAGTTCCACACTCTCCATCGCGGTGACATCTGCTGCAGCGTTTGCCGTCGTCCAGCTTCGACTCCCCGTGAGAAGGCAGTTTGTCATGGCCGTCCTGGCCCTCTCCATGATTCCCCAGGTAAGCGCCGTGGGGTACCTCTTTAAACTCATGGCCCGCTTCGGTCTGATAAATACCCGGACAGCCCTCATCCTCCCTTACTCAGCCTGGTCCGCTCCCCTTATCCTCTGGCTCCTTGTGAGCTACTTCTCCCGTATCCCCCCTGACCTGTACAGGGCCGCCCTGGTTGACGGCTCTTCAAGGTGGCAATCCTTCACCCGGGTCATCTTTCCGGCGGCGGCGCCGGGAATTTTCTCTGCCTGGCTCCTCTCCTTCATCTTCTCCTTCAACGAGTTCCTCTTTGCCCTCGTCCTGACGTCAGACTACCGGGCGAGAACGGTCCCCGTCGGAGTGGCACTCTTTCAGGGCCTCCACGGAGAAATACCCTGGGGAATTCTGATGGCGTCAGCAGCGCTCGGCTCTCTCCCCGTCATTGCCACGGCGGTGATTTTCCAGAAGCGAATCGTCTCGGGACTGATGGAGGGTATCGTCAGGGGATGAAAGTCGTCGTCAGGGAACTCGGGAAAATTTACCGCTCTTTCGGCAGAACGGTGCGGGCACTCTCAGGGGTAAACGCATCAATTGAAGAAGGGGAATTCTTCGTCCTCCTCGGACCGAGCGGGTGCGGGAAAACGACCTTCCTCAATCTTCTGGCGGGCCTGGAAAAACCGACGGAGGGGGAAATCTGGTTCGACACTGACCTGGTGGCCTCAGCCAGGAAGAACTTCTCCCTCCCTCCCCAGAAGAGGAACGTGGCGATGGTCTTCCAGTCATACGCCCTCTACCCCCACATGACGGTCTTCGAAAACATTTCTTTTCCCCTGAAGATGAGGAAAACCGCAAAACAGGAAATTCGCGAAACGGTGACGAAAGTAGCGGAATCGCTGGGAATCTCACACCTCCTCGAGGCAAAACCGAGAGAGCTGAGCGGCGGAGAGAAACAGAGGGTGGCAATCGCCCGCGCGCTCGTCCGGCGCCCGAACCTCTTCCTTCTCGACGAGCCCCTGTCGAGCCTGGACGCGAAACTTCGCGCCTCCACCCGGACGGAACTGAAAACGATACAGAGGAAGTTCGGAGTGACCACTGTCTACGTCACTCACGACCAGGTCGAAGCCATGAGCCTGGGAGACAGGATAGGGGTGATGCGGGAAGGAAAAATCGAGCAGGTGGGGACACCGGAAGAAATTTACGACCACCCGGCAAACCCGTTCGTGGCTTCATTCATCGGTAACCCTCCAATGAACCTCATCGCGGGAGAGATCATACGGGAGAGCGGAAGATATCAATTCGTCTCGGAAGACATAAAAGTGGATATTCCCCCTGAGGTGCTGGAAGCATCAAAAATACAGGAACCAGGAAGTGTTATCCTCGGATTTCGCCCTGAAACGGTTACCCTCTCTCACCCAGGAGAAGGGAAAGAATGTATCAACGCAGAAGTTGTCGTCGTCGAAACTCTGGGGAAGGAAAAGGTGGTTCACCTCCGGGTTGGCC
>RFHC01000103.1 GCA_003696505.1 Deltaproteobacteria bacterium | reverse complement strand
CAATCCGAATTCCGCATTTAATCGGATGCTCTGAGGCTCGGAGGTTCGGATGCTCGGCGGTTCGTCGGCTCGCCCCTTCGGTCCCTCTCACCCCGAACGCCCCCGCTTCTCCTCCAGTTCCTCGATTCTCCTCTCCAGTTCGTCTATCCTCTTCTCCTGCTCCAGGAGCATGGAAACGAGCATGGCGTCGAAGGGAGCCACCCTCCCCAGATAGGAGGACTCGGCAGCGTGGATTCGAGCGTAGGAGAAGAGCCGGTCCAGGATTTCCCTGTCTTCCTTCCTGAGAGCCCGCCGGAACTTCCTCCACTCCTCCTCCTCCCGGATGATGACCTGCGTGAAAGAGAGGACCGTTCTTCCCATCAGCCCTGCTCACCTCCTTCTCCAGAGATTTCTTCTCCCGCAGGGAGGACTCTCTCAGCCCTCCGGCCCCCCTCTCCTTCTCTCAGTCCGTAAACGCTCCGTGCCTCCTCGGCGAGGCACCGGAAGAAGACCCTCCTCCCACCGGCCACGAGGGGAGGAGGGGGAGAGACGACGGGAAGGGGGAAGTGCCTCGCCAGGCCCCGCAGGACGGAGCGCACTCTCCCGAAGAGCCGGGAGGCCTCCCGAAAAGAGACGTCGGCGTCGTAAAAAGACTCCAGGATTCCCATCGCCACCAGCACAGAGGGAGGATGCTCTCTCACGAATCGGGGCAGAGAGGAGGTCACGAGCCTCTCCACCTGGTGACAGGTGAACCCCCGCGCGACGAAGACGCGGGAGAAGACGCGGGAAGGGTCGACCCGGACCATCCGGCAGGCCCTGCTGAGGACGTAGGGGTCGAACATGTTCCCCCCGTCCACGACGACAACCCTCCCTCCTCTGAGAAGGGGAAAAAGGGAGGCCGCCATCACGGGCCCTCGAAACTCCCTCCCGCAGAAGAGGGAGAGGCCGGGACGAGACAGGCACTCCACCACCTCTCCAAACGTGACTCCTTGCGCCACCCCTGCACCTCCGAACAGGATTCAGGAGAACTTCCGGAAAACTCCCACGACCCTTCCGATGATTTCGAAGTCGTCGTCGGGGGAAACCACGATGTCCTCGTAAGAGGGATTCTCCGCCCGGAGAATGACCCGCCCCTTCTCGAGGACGAACCTCTTCACCGTGGCCTCGTCCCCCAGGCGGGCGACGACGATGTCGCCGCTTTTCGCCTCCTTCTGGGGCTTCACCAGGACCAGGTCTCCCTCCAGGATGTGAGCCCCCTCCATGCTGTCCCCTTTCACTCTCAGGAGAAAAACCTCCTCTCCCCCGACAAGCGTCCGGTCCATCACCAGCTCCCCTTCCCGGTTTTCCAGGGCGGTGACGGGTTTTCCCGCCTGGACCCGCCCCACCAGGGGGAGAACGACGGGCGCCACCCTCGCCTTCGCCGTGAACTCCAGGAAGCGGGGGCTCTTCCTCCGGCGGCGGATGTACCCCTTCCTTTCCAGAACCTGCAGGTAGTAGAAGGCGTTCTTCTCGGCGATGCCGAAGCGCGCCGCAATCTCGCGGGCCGTCGGGGGAAAGTTGTTCTCGAGCACGTAGGCCCTGATAAACTCCAGCACTTCCCTCTGCTTCTCGGTAAGCCTCTCCATCAACGACCTCCCTCGCCAGGTATATGTATGTTAACATACATATTAGAGGGGGTCAAGGAGAAGCGCCACCGGGCAGCGCCGGAAGAGGAAGTGGAGTATAATTTTCAAAAACCCGGGGGATGCGCCGATGAGAAAATTTCTCCTTCCCGCAGCACTTCTCGCCCTCCTTCTCCTCCTCCCGCACTCCTCGCCCGCTTTCATGGGAGAGGGATGCGCCGAGGGGAAGTGCAGTGACTGTCACACTCTCACGATTAAAGAAGCCAGAAGCCTCCTGAAAGGGCTCGTTGACGAGGTGAAGGAGGTGAGAGACGCCGAGGTCCCCGGCATGTGGGAAGTGGACATCGTAAAAAACGGCATCGCCTACGTGACCTACCTGGACTACTCGAAAAAGTATCTCCTCACGGGGAACATCATTCGCATCCCCGACAGGAAAAACATCACCCGCGACAGGGTAATGGAAGTGAGAAACATCAAGGAGGTGCGAATCGGCCTGGAGGACTGCCTCGTCATCGGGAAGAAGAGCGCTCCCTACCGGGTCATCGTCTTCACCGACCCCCGCTGTCCCTTCTGCAAAAAACTCCACGCCGAATTGAAGAAAATCGTGGAGAAGGACGACTCCTTCGCCTTCTTCATAAAAATGTATCCCCTCAAAATCCACAAGGACGCATACGAGGTGGCGAAAACCATCGTCTGCGAGAAGTCGATGAAGCTCCTGGAGGAGAGCTTCGAGGGGAAGGAGATTCCTCCCGCAAAGTGCGACGGGAAAGCGGTGGACGAGAACATCGAACTGGCGCGGAAACTCGGCATCCGGGCGACCCCGACGATGCTCCTCCCCGACGGGAGAATCGTCTCCGGATACAAGAAAGCCGACGAGCTTATCGCCCTGTTCCGGGGGAAGAATGAGCAGAAACGAGGAGAAAAGAAGTAACGGGGAAAACACCCGGGTTATCGACGGCCGCGAATCCTTCGGCAGATATTACGAAGATTTCCAGGAGGGAGACATCATCCGCCACTTCCCGGGGAGGACGGTGACGGAGTATGACGACACGCTCTTCACCCTTCTGACGATGAACCAGCATCCTCTCCACCTGGACGAGCACTACGCGAAAGAGACGGAGTGGGGGCAGAGACTCGTGACGGGCTACTTCTCCTTTGCCCTCGTCTACGGGATGACCGTGCGGGACCTGAGCGGGAAGACGCCGGCGAATCTCGGCATAGACAGGATTCGCTTCCTCAAGCCCGTCTTTCACGGCGACTCCCTTTACGCCGAATCCCGCGTCATCGCGAAGAGGCCTTCCCGGAGCCGTCCGGGAGAGGGAATCGTAACGGTCGAGACGCGAGGCCTGAACCAGAAGGGGGAGACGGTCCTCACCTTTGAGAGGACCTTCCTCGTCCCCATGAAAAATCCTCTCCCCGAGAGGAAGGAGGTGGAGAATGAAGAAAAAGGGTAAAATCGTCACCGCGGTGGCGGGGATTTTCCTCTTCCTCACGTCGGCAACTCTCTTCGGCGGAGGGAAAAAGGGACCTACCGCGATAACGGGCGTCGCCATCCCCGAAGGCTACAGGTCCTGGAAAGTGGTCTCCGCCTCGCACCGGACCGACAAAGGAGAAATTCGCCTCATCCTCGCCAACGACGTGGCCTACGAGGCCTTTCAGAAAAAGACCCTCCCCTTCCCGGACGGAAGCATCCTGGCGAAACTGGCATACAAAGCCGAGAAGCACCCCGCCTGGGAAGCGGCGCTCGTGCCGGGGAAGCCGATGAGGCAGGAGTTCATGGTGAAGGATTCCAAGAGATTTTCCAAAACGGGAGGATGGGGCTTCGGCAGATTTGTCGATGGGAAGCCCGTGGGCGACGAGAAGCTCTACGCTTCATGCTTCCCCTGTCACGAATCGGGAGCGGCGGACCAGGACTACGTTTTCACCCGCTTCTCTCCCTGAGGCAAGCCTGAGGGTTCATGCTGGAGAAACTTTCCGACCGCCCCTACACGCGGAAAGAGCTGGTCGAGAGTTTCGGCCGCCTCCTCAACGAGAAAAAGATATTCGGAGCCGAACTCGACCCGACGCTGATTAAGAAGTCCGGCGGCGGCGGAAAGTTCATCCTGAAGAAGACCCCCCCTGTCCGGGCCCTCGTGTCCACCTGGGTCCGCATTTTCGGCAACCGCATCCTCCCTCACGAGTTCTTCGCCGCCATCTCCCGCCCAATCGAGGGTTTCCTCCACGACGAAAACGCCCTCTACTTCGCGAAGAACAAGGTCATCTACGACACGAGAATTTTCTACTCTGGAGAGACGGTGGGGGAGATGACCCTCTTCTTCTACACCCTCACAGAGGGATGGAAAGCCCTGACTCTCTTCACGCGAAAGCCCCCGACCCGCGTCGTCTACATCGAAACCATTACCCTGAAGAAGCAGGCATCCGGCTACGCCTCCGCCCTCTTCCGCTACTACGAAGCTCTCTTCAAGAGAATCGGATTTCACCAGTTCCGCCTCAAAGCCTCCCTCTCGGTGGGGAAGTATTACTGGGCGAAAGAAGGCTTCGACTTCGCAGAGCCGGATGAGCTGGGGAAAAAGCAGGAAGAATTGAAAAAGTTTCTCCGGGAGAAAAATCTCCCCGTCGAGGAAGAAGAGGTGGAGCGGCTCACCCACGCTTACGACTTTGCCCTCTTCAGAAGGGACCTAAAAGTTCGAATCTACAGAAACCGGGAGGGATACTACTCGCGGGCCCGTGACGGAGAGTTCACCGAAGAAGCGGAATTTCCGCTGGGAAAGGCGTTCCTCCTCACCTCCACTCCCTGGGACGGATTCAAGGTCATATACACGGACACCCCGAAAAAAACCGGGCTCGTCTATTCTCCCCGATACCTCGAACACAGGACCCGCCGGGGGCAGTCTGAACAGGCCGGCAGGCTGACAGCAGTCATGAAAGAAGTGGAGCGAAACGGGATGAGGCAGAGCCTCATCTTTCTCTCCCCATACATCCCGCAGGAGAAGGTCCTCCAGAAAGTCCACACGGCGGAGTATCTGAAGAGTTTCCGGGAAGCCGTCTACAGAGGTGAGAGGGTTTTTCAAACGAGGGACTGCTCCATTTCCCGGGGAAGCTTCACCGCTGCCCTCTACGCAGCGGGAGGAGTTTTAGCAGGAATTGACGCCGTCATGAACAGGAGAGTGGACAACGTCTTCTGCCTGGTCCGACCTCCCGGACACCACGCCGGGAGGGAGAGAGCGATGGGTTTCTGCTTCCTCAACAACGCCGCCATCGGAGCCGTCTACGCCCGGGAAACCTACGGCGTCGACCGGGTCTTCATTCTCGACTGGGACGTTCACCACGGAAACGGAACCCAGGAGATTTTCGAAGAGGACAGGTCGGTTTTTTTCTGCAGCATCCACGAACACCCTTCATTCTGTTACCCCGGGACAGGAAGGCGGATAGAAACGGGAAAAGGAGATGGCGAAGGGTATACCCTGAACATACCCCTGAGACCGCGTGCCACGGACCGCGATTTCATCAGGGTCGTGGAGGAAGAAGTGATCCCGGCCATGGAAAGATTCAGACCCGACCTGATCATCATATCTGCCGGTTTCGATGCCCACGAGGAAGACCCCATCGCTCACCTTTCGTTCACCGAGCACGGGTTTTTCGAAGTCACGAAAAAAGTCCTGGAGGCCGCCGACGCTCTCTGCGGGGGAAGGCTCGTATCCATCCTCGAAGGGGGGTACAACATTCCCTCGCTGAAGCGCTCCGTCGTGGCACACCTGTCGGCCCTCCAGGGGAGGGAGGAGATATGTTCGTCGGGAGGAGAATGACAAAGCGGGTTATTGCCGTAACGCCTGATACGACACTCAGGGAAGCGGCACGCCTCCTCAAGGAGAACAGGATTCATCACCTGCCCGTCGTGGAGGGGGAGAGGCTCGTCGGCATCATCTCCGACACGGACATAAGGAACGCCACCTTCGAGAAAAAAGGGGAAGGAGGGGGAAACGAACTGCTAAGGTGATGACCCGATTACCTCTTTATCTCTATTCTCATACATATGCAGGTATCCTT
>RFHC01000102.1 GCA_003696505.1 Deltaproteobacteria bacterium | reverse complement strand
CGCGCGGAATGTTCCACCTCCTCGAATCGATACGGGCACCCAGACCCTCAGGGAGGATTCGCCCGATGTTCTCGTAGAAACCCCCTCCGGTGATGTGGGCCATGCCCGTGACCGGGTAACGTGAGAGAAGGTCGAGGACGGTTCTCACGTATATTTTCGTCGGTTTCAGGAGAACCTGGCGCACCGTCCTTCGGCTTCCGGGAAACGGGTCGTCTGGTCCGAGTCCGAGACGGTCGAAGATGAGTTTCCTCAAAAGCGAATATCCGTTGCTGTGGAATCCGCTCGAGGGAAGGCCGATTATGACATCCCCTTTTTTAATCCTTTCCCCCGTCACGAGTCTCCTCTTTTCGGCGATTCCGACGCAGAAACCGGCCAGGTCAAACTCCCCTTCCGGATAGAAGGAGGGCATCTCCGCTGTCTCTCCTCCCACGAGGGAGCAGTTTGCTTCCCTGCATCCCCTCACGATTCCCTTGATGACGTCCCGAGCCTGGGCACGGCTCAATTTCCCCGTGGCGAAGTAGTCGAGGAAGAAGAGGGGTTTTCCGCCGTGGGTGATGATGTCGTTGACGCACATCGCCACCAGGTCCACTCCAACGGTGGTGTAGACTCTGGAGGCGAAGGCCACCTTCAGCTTCGTCCCGACTCCGTCAGTGGCCGCAAGAAGGATCGGATTTTTCCACCCTTTTTTTGACAGTTCGAAGAAGGAGGCGAATCCGCCTATATCTCCGAGCACTCCATCGGACCACGTTTTCCTGATGAGGGGAGCCACGCCGGAGAGGAATCTCTCCGCTTCCTCGATATCCACACCTGCAGCGCGGTAGGTGAATTTTTCCTCTTGCTTTGCCATGGGATGAACCCTTATTTTCGTATTGATAGAAAAATAATCAAAAAGGGAAAGGTTGTAAATTGGAAAAGCCTGCGGTCCCTCAGAGCGTCGCCCTCGGGATAATCGGGGACGAGGTGCTCAAGGGAGAAGTTGAAGATAAAAACACCTCTTTCTTCATCAAGCGGTTTCGGGAAATCGGCGTCGACGTTCTCTGCGTCATGATTCTCCCGGACAGGATTGACATGATTTCTGACTTCGTCAGGACGATGAGGGAGAGGGTAGACTTCGTTATCCTTACCGGAGGTATCGGTCCCACCCCCGACGACATAACGAGAGACGCCGTGGCAAAAGCCCTGGGCAGGGAGCTCATTCTTCACCCCGGGGCCGAGAAGAAGCTGAGAGAGTTTTACGGAGACAGGCTCACAGACTCGCGCCTCAATATGGCGATGCTCCCCGACGGCGCATCTCTCATCGAAAACCCCGTTTCCGGAGCACCGGGCTTCATGGTGGAGAACATACTCGTCTTTCCCGGAATTCCCTCCCTCATCGAGGAGATGTTTCCCCAGGTCAGGCCTCTCTTCAGGGGGACGAGTTTCCACAAGGGAATCGTCTACATGGAATCGGGAGAGTCTTCCTATTCAGATATCATGGAGAGGCTGATGAAGGAGTTTCCTTCCCTCTCCATCGGGTCTTATCCGAGCCTTGAGGGGGGATACAGGGTAAGGCTCGTTGTGAGGGGGCAGGACGGGGAAGAAGTGCGGCGCTGCGTGGAAAAGTTCGTCACCCTCTGCCGCGAAAGGGGATTGACGGTGAAGGAGACGGTATATGAAGAGAACGGTTAAATTTTTCCTTCCCCTGCTTTTCTTCCTTTCCCTCGCTCTTCCATCGGGAGGGATGGAAGTCAAGCCAGCGGCTCTCCTTTCGTCGCCATCGGTGAGAGTAAAGGGGAAAAGGGAGGCGCTGAAGAAAGCGGCGAAAGGGGAGAGCATCGTCGTGTCGCTCTTGAAAGGGGAGGAGGTGCGAATTGACCTGGGAGGGGAAGACTCTTCTTCAGCGGGGGAACTGTTCCTCTCTTACCTCTGCAGGGGAATCATCGAAAACGAATCCGATTACAGGGCGGCAGAGGCGAGATATCCGCTTTACGTCCAGATAGTTTTCGACGAGAAGCCTGACCTTTCATTCCGGAAGTCTCTCCTCCTCTTCTGGAGGTCAATCTGGAACGACAGGGTCTGGACGCGGAAAAGCATCGTCTACGCGTTCACGAACCGCATGCCGCGGGGGTCGGTGGTCAATTCGGAAAAGACGGTTGCTCTCGTTTCTGTCGGAGACGAGACGGACGTGGGAAGGGAAGTGCGCGTCACCAGAGACATCGCCCGGGATTTTACCCTGGCTTACGGAGCCCCTCCCCGGGGGAAGATTTACCGGGTCGTCGTGGGATTTGACGGTCCTGCGAAGGAGGGGAAAGTCCTCGAGGTGAGATTTGACGGGCTCTCAATCTCCTCCCCTTCCGGGAGAGTTTCCCTCCTGGGAGAGGAGGGCGACGAGTTCCTCCACCTGCCTTCTCGTTTCCTCCAGTGAACCGGAATTGTCGATGACGTGGTCAGCCAGTTTCGCCTTCTCGTCGAGCGGCATTTGAGAATTTATTTTTTTCTCAGCTTCTTCGCGGGAAATCCCGTCTCTTTTCACGAGGCGGGAAATCTGTGTTTCCCTGTCGCAGTAAACGGTGACGATTTTGTCGAAGAGTTTCCCTTTTTTCTTCTCGAAAATGAGCGCTGCCTCGATGACGCAGAGGGGTCTCTTCGAATCCCTGCACCGGGCAACGAACTCCCTCATCCTTCCCTCGACGAGGGGATGTGTGGCGTTTTCCAGAAATGCCCGCGCTTCAGGGTCGGAAAAGACGATGGCACCCAGTTTCTTCCGGTCGATTTCTCCGTTTCCATCGACGATTTCCTTCCCAAATCGGGCCACGAGTTTTTCGTATACGTGCGTCCCGGGCCGGTAAACCTGGTGGACGACCCGGTCCGCGTCGAGGACGGGAATTCCCATTTCCGTCAGAATATTTGCCACCGTGCTCTTTCCGGAACATATTCCCCCTGTAAGTCCGACGACGAGGGTCATCACGATTTCCCCCGGGAAAAGGTTTGAATCTCACTTCCCGCCGAAAATATAACACAGGCTCACCATTTCCCGTTGATTCGGGAACCCCTGTATGGTAAAAAATGAATAATCATTCATTTTAGGAGGGTCACATGGCAGAATTGACGGTGAGAGGATTTTTCGAGTCTCTTCCGGAAAAACTCGAGGCGGACCCCGGTAAACTTTCGGGAATGGACTGCGTCTACCAGTTCAACATCGACGGCGAAGGTGGAGGGAGATGGTACGTCACCATCAAGGACAACAAGGTCACGGTTAACGAAGGTGGGGCAGAGGACCCGAACTGCATCATTACCATCAAAGACGAGGACTTCATCGAACTCCTTTCCGGCACCCTCAATCCCCAGATGGCATTCATGATGGGGAAGCTGAAGGTTGCCGGAGACATGGGGCTCGCGCTGAAACTCGGGACCTTCCTCCAGGGGTGAGGCGTGAAGCGAGAGCCCTCTGAAGTTGCCGGCCTGGTAAAAAATGCCCGCCGGGCAGTGGTCCTGACAGGCGCGGGAATATCCGTAGAATCGGGTATCCCGGCATTTCGGGGATATCAGGGGCTCTGGGAAAAATACGACCCCATGGAATACGCCCACATCCAGGCCTTCCTTCGGGACCCGGAGAAGGTGTGGAGGATGCTCGCGGAGATGATG
>RFHC01000101.1 GCA_003696505.1 Deltaproteobacteria bacterium | reverse complement strand
CATCCACGTCTTTACGAAATACGGCTCCCGTCCGCTGGGGCACCTGGTCGAAGCCGTCGAACGGTTCGAAGAGGGGGGTGAGGTAAGCCCTCCTCATGGTATTCCCGACAATGAACTGGCCCGCCTCGCGGAAGTTCTCGTGAGCGCTTTTTCCCGAAAAAAGAAAAAACAGGGAGAACTGGAGGAGACGGTTTCGGCGCTTAAACGCGCAAACGAGGAGCTCACCCGCTCCCGGCAGCAACTCATCAGGGTGGAGAAGCTCGCTACCGTCGGGCGACTCGCGTCGGGAATCGCCCACGAGGTGGGTAACCCTCTCGCCTCAATCAAGGGGTACGCCGAGTATCTCCTCGACAGTTCAGAACTGACGGAGGAGCAGAGAGAGTGCCTCGAGAGGCTTTTGAAGGAGTCAGTGAGAATCGAGGGGATTTTAAAAGGACTCCTCCAGCACTCCCGGGGGAAGGTGGAGGGCCCCGGTGAGACGGACGTGAACAGGCTGGTGGAAGACATCCTCTCTGCCCTCTCGTACCGGAAACTATCTGAGAGGGTGGAAGTCGTAACACGCTTCTCCCCTGTCCCCCCTGCCCTCATAGACGAAGACCGTTTGAGGCAGGTCCTCCTCAACGTCATACTCAACGCCTTCGAGTCGATGCCGGACGGGGGGAGGCTCACGGTGAGGACGTTCTTCCGGGAGGTGGAGGAACCGTCTCCTCCCAGGCGGAGAAGGACGGACCCTCCCGATGCGGACTTCACCCTCATGCGGAAAGGAGCGACCCGGGTTCTTCCGGACACATCAAAGGGGCGGGTGGTCATCGAGGTGGAGGATACGGGAGGAGGGATTCCCGAGGAAGACCTGGAGAAGATATTCGACCCCTTCTACACGACGAAGGAACCCGGAAAGGGGACGGGCCTCGGCCTTTCCATATCCTCTGCGATTCTCGATTCCTATGACGGATTTATCGAGGTAGAGAGCCGGGTGGGAGAGGGAAGCCTTTTCAGAATCGTCCTTCCTGCGTCGAAAAGGAGGAGTAAGGAGGATTGAACGGTGACCGTTCGGGTCCTTGTCGTGGACGATGAGGAAAATATCCGGGACCTTCTCAGGCGGGCTCTCGAGAAGAGGGGCTACCGCGTCTTCACTGCGGGGGACGGGCAAGAGGGGTTGGAGACCCTGGAGAGAGAAGAGGTCCAGGTCTGTCTCGTCGACCTGAAGATGCCCGTGATGGACGGAATGGCCTTCCTGAAGGAGGTCAGGAGAAGGCCGGAAGCTCCCGTTGTCATCATGATGTCCGCTTACGGGACCTACGGGACGGTCGTGGAGGCGATACGGGAGGGAGCGTACGACTACGTGCAGAAGCCCTTCGAGATTGTGGACGTCCTGTCCAAAATCGAGAAGGTGGCGGAGACGATACGGCTGAGGGAGGAAAACGAGCGTCTCAGACAGGAGGTCAGCCGGCGGTACTCCTTCGAGGGGATGGTGGGGAGGAGTCCCGCAATGCGGGAGGTCTTCGCCCTGATTGAGAGGGTGAGGGACCACTCGGTGACGGTCCTCGTCCAGGGAGAAACGGGAACGGGAAAGGAACTCGTGGCGCGCTCCCTCCACTTCGGGTCGACCAGGAGGGAGGGGCCTTTTGTCCCCGTGAACTGCGCTGCCATTCCGGAGAACCTCCTCGAAGCTGAACTCTTCGGTTACCGGAAGGGCGCTTTCACGGACGCCCGGGAGACGAGGAGAGGACTCATTGAGGAAGCAGACCGGGGAACCCTCTTCCTCGACGAGATAGGGGACCTTCCTCTCTCCATGCAGGCCAAGATACTCCGCGTCCTCCAGGAGGGAGAGGTCCGGAGAATCGGCGAAACGGAAAACAGGAAGGTGGACGTGAGGGTGATAGCCGCCACCTCCCGGAATCTCCAGGAGGAGGTGAAGAGGGGAAACTTTCGAGAGGACCTTTTCTACCGGATTAACCGGGTTGTCATCAGCCTCCCTCCCCTCCGCGAGAGGCGGGAGGACATCCCTCTCCTCGTGGCGCGTTTCCTCCAGGAAATCGGTGAGGAGACGGGGAAGTCGGTCGACTCGGTGGACGAGGAGGGGATGAAGATTCTCCTCTCGCACTCGTGGCCCGGAAACGTGAGGGAATTGAAAAACGTCATCGAGAGGGCCCTTCTCCTCTGCGATGAGCCTGTCATTCCCGGGAGACTCATCAGCGAGGTCATCTCAGGGAAGGAGGAGGAGGGTGACCCGGCCCTCATCAACCTCGACCCGTCGAAGACGTCTCTCAAGGAGGTGGTCCGCCAGGTCGAAAAGATAATGATAGAGCGGGCTCTCCGCTTAACGGGAGGGAGCAGACCGAAGGCGGCGAAACTCCTCGGCATATCACATCCCGCACTTTTGTATAAGATAAAGGAATATGATATAAATTGATCATAATTATATATAATTAAATATCACTTGAAAAAAACTTGACTTAAATTTATCTTGAGATATAACTTTTATCTAACAACTTGCCGATAGGAACAGATATGGAGAAGGAAAAGAAAAGCGGAAAGGATGAAAAGAAGGTTCAGAAGAGGCTGGTGAAAAACAACGTGAGGAAGATAAGAGAGAGTCAGCTCATGAGCAAAGCGGAGCTCGCCCGGCGCGCGGGACTTTCTGTCCTCACTATCGACAGGGTGGAGAAGGGGATGCCCTGCAGAATGGATACGAAGAGGAAAATCATCCTCGCCCTGGGCCTGAAACTGTCCGATAAGGATAAAGTATTCGGCCCTGACGACGATGAAGAATAACGGGTGGTGAATTATGGCGTTATTTGGCAAGAAAGAACTCGTAGGGCTCGACATCGGTTCCTCGTCGGTCAAAATCATGAAGCTCAGAGAATCGGGCGGGACCTATCAGGTGGCGAAGTTTGGTGTGGAGCCGCTTCCGCAGAACGTGGTGGTGGACGGGGCCATCATGGACCACTCTGCTGTGGTTGAGGCGATAAAGGCAGGTTTTGCCCGTCTCGGCATCAAGGAGAGGATGGTTGCGACCTCCATCGAAGGGCATTCCATCATCGTGAAGAAGGTCATCCTCCCCACGACGACGCCGGAGGACCTGGAGGAGTCGATTCAGTGGGAGGTGGAGCAGTACATTCCCTTCGAGGTGAAGGAGGTGAAGATCGACTTCCAGGTGCTCGGTCCGCTTCCCGACGACCCGACCAGGATGGACGTCCTCCTCGTGGCGGCGAAGAACGAACTGGTGGAAGATTACGTCTCCGTCGTGAAGGAGGCCGGCTTGACTCCCACCATAATAGACCTCGATTCAATCGCCCTCGGGAACGCCTTCGAGGCGTGCGCGGGAATTTCGGAAGCGCAGATTCCGATGGTCGTCAACGTGGGAGCCAACTTCATGAACATCATCATCCTCGAGGAAGGTGTGCCTCTCTTCACGAGGGACGTCTTGATGGGCGGTTCAATGTACAATCACGAACTGCAGAGGAACTTCGGAGTTTCATACGACATAGCCGAGAGGATGAAGAAGGGAGAAGAACTGGAGGACTTTGATCCGGAAAGGGTGGACGCGATCCTGAAGAACGTTTCCGGAATCATAGCCACAGAGGTGCAGAGGTCTCACAATTTCTACGCAGCATCTTTCCCGGACAAACACGTGACGAAGATATTTCTCACCGGCGGGGCTTCCCGTTCGCCCTTCCTCAGGGAGATGATGGAGGACAAGCTGGGTATAGGCGTCGAACTCTTTGACCCCTTTGACGGACTCGTCTACGACGAGTCGGAGGTGGACGGTGAGATGGTGAAAGCCTACGGGCCGGCGGCTTCGGTGGTCACAGGCCTGGCAATGAGAAAACCGGGAGACAAGTGATGATACGGATAAACCTCATAAGGGTCAAAAAGAAGAAGAGGAAGAAGATTCCCGCTGACATGCTCGTCCTCATCTTCCTCATTATCTTCGTCATCGGTCTCTTCTCCTTCCATCGGACCGTCCTCGTTTCCCGGGCGAACGAGTTGAGGAGCGAGGTGGCAAGGGCAAACAGGGAAATTGCCCGGCTGAAGAAGCAGATAGGAGAAGTGGAAAAATTTAAGAAGAAGAAGGAAGAGCTCCAGAAGAAAGTGGACATCGTGGCGAAACTTCAGAAGGGAAGGCAGGCGCCGGTCGTGGTTCTCGACGCCCTCGCACGAGCCGTCCCTGAAAAAGCATGGCTAACCTCGCTGAAGTACACGGGAGCCTCGCTCAAGCTCAAAGGATATGCTCTGAACAACTACGTCATCGCGGACTTCATGAATAACCTGGGTTCTTCCGGTCGTTTCGGCGATATAGACCTGAAGTCAGCGGTGAGAAAGAGCGTGAAGGGAATTGAACTGATGGAATTTGAAATCTCCTGCAAGACCAAAGGCTGAAAGGAAAAGCCATGGCGCTTAAAGACAGGTTGACAGGAAAGGGAATGGGGACCAGGCAGAAAATCATCCTCTACGTTCTCCTCTTCGTTCTCATTGGAGTGGCGTATTTCTACCTCTTTTACAATCCCGCGATGAAGGAGATTCGAGCTCTCGAGAAGAAGAACGTGGCCCTTCAGGAGAAAATAAGGGAGCAGAGAATCATCGCGAAAGACCTGCCCGCATTTAAGAGAGAAGTGGCGAAACTCGAGGCGCAGCTCAACGAACTCCTCGAGCAGCTTCCGAACTCGAAAGAAATCCCTAAGCTTTTGAGGAGCATCTCCGACGTGGGCAAGGAAAGCGGCCTGGAGTTTGTCAAGTTCGCTCCGAAAGGGGAAACACAGAAAGATTTTTACGCGGAGATTCCCGTCGAAATCGAAGTGACGGGCGGGTACCACGAGTTTGCCCTCTTTGCTGACCGGGTGAGCAGGCTCCCACGCATCGTCAACATCTCGGACGTGGTCTTCGAAAAGCCCAAAGTCGTGGGAGACAGAGCTGTTGCGAGGATAAAGTGTACTGCCAGCACCTTCCGGTTCGTTCCCAAAAAGGCAGAAGAGGGGAAAGGGAAGAAAAAGAAAAAGAGAAGGAAGAGAAGATGAAGATGAGAAGAACAGCAACTCTCCTCCTCGTCCTGTCGCTCATCTGCGTTGCGTTTTTCTCCTGCGGGGGGAAGAGCGAAGCCCCGAAACCCCGTGCGAAAGTGGTGAAGAAGGTCAAGAAGAAGGCTCCAGCAGGGGAGGAGAAGAAGGCGGGTGAAACCGGGAAGGAAGAGTTTCCCGGATACACGGCTACGAACCTGAGGGACCCGTTCGTCCCCTTTATCCGGGAGAAGATTGTGCCCGTTGCCCGGAAGACCCGGGCTCTCACGCCGCTGGAAAAGTTCGACCTGGGAGAGCTGAAGCTCGTCGGAATCCTCATGAAGGGGAACGAAAGGGTTGCTCTCGTGGAAGACAACCAGGGTAAGGGATATATGGTCAAGAAAGGGACGAGAATCGGAAAGAACGGAGGAGTCGTTACCCGGATAACCGACGAAACCGTCGTTGTCGTGGAAGAATTTTACGACTTTTCGGGGCGCCGGGTGAAAAAGGAGAAAACCCTCGCGCTACCGAAGTCAGGAGGGGAATAACATGAGGCAGAGGACCATCGTGGGTGAAGTGGTAAGAAAGACGATTCTGCTCCTTCTCATACTGGGGATGCTCGTCTTCGTGGGAATGAGGGTATACGCCGAAGAAGGCACGCCCACTTCGGGAAAATCCGTCCTGAAGGAAATCCTCGTTGACCGCACCCCTTACTTCACGAACGTGAAAGCAAAAATCGAAGGGCAGATAGCGAATTACAATTCCTTCAAGGTATCGAACCCCTTCCGAATCGTCGTTGACATGTGGGGTGTGGAGAATCTCATCGAGAAAGACACCCTCCCCGTGGACTCGCCTCAGGTGAAGGAGATACGTCTCTTCCAGCAGGACGACAAGGTGAGAATGATGATTGAGACGACGGGAGACTCACCCCTTCCTTACATGGTGACGGAAGAGGACGGCGCAATCGTCGTCTCCGTTGGCGGAGGGAAAGCGGAGAAAGTAACGAGTCTTGAGAGGGGTGTCAAACCCAGCGAGAAGAGACCGGAAATACTGGGAATTGACCTGGAGGACTTCCCCGGGAAGTCGTCTGTCGTGATTACCTATTCCGACAAACCCCAGATGGATAAAGCGGAAAAGGACGGGGAGATTACGGTTACCTTCAAAAACGTGAAAATCGCCTCGAATCTCCTCCGGCACCTTGATGCGCGCTCCTTCGGGATTCCCGTTACCTTCGTCGATGCGGAGAAGAGCGGGAATGACGTCGTCGTGAAGATAAAGCATCAAAAAGGGGCCGCTTATTCCTACGAGGAGAAAGAAGGGACTTTCGTCGTTTCCTTCCCGAAGGCACCGGGGAGGGAAAAGGCGTACCGCGTTGCGGAATACCGGGTAAAGGAAGTGAAGGAGGGAGAGAAACCCGCAGCCCCCTCTGAAGTGATGAAAGGGGAGGAAGGTGTCAGAGAAGAGGCCGTCCCTGCCTTCGTCACAGTGGACACGACGAGGAAGAAGGTATACAGAGGACAGCGGATATCCCTCGATTTCAAAGACGCAGACATACACAACGTCCTGAGAATCATCGCCGAGGTGAGCAACCTCAACATCATCACCTCTGACGAGGTCAAGGGGAAGATTACCCTCCGTCTCATAAACGTCCCCTGGGACCAGGCGCTGGACATCATCCTGAAGACGAAGGGATTGGGAGCGAAGCTCGAGGGGAACGTGCTGAGAATCGCTCCGCTCGCGAAGCTCAGGGCAGAAGAGACGGAAGCCCTCAAGAGTATAAAGAGCAAGGAATCGCTCGAACAGCTGGTCATCGAAACTATTCCCGTCAACTTTGCTGACGTGAAAGAGCTGGAAAAGCAGGTCAAAGAGGTCCTTTCAGATAGAGGGAAGGTGAAGGTCGACTCGCGGACGAACACCCTGATTGTCAAGGACATCCCGAAGAACATAAAGAACGTGAGGGACCTGGTCAAGAAACTCGATACTCCCACCCCTCAGGTCCTCATCGAGGCGAGAATCGTCGAGGTCTCCACGCAGTTCACGCGGGAACTGGGCGTTCAGTGGGGCGGAGCGTACCAGAACACTTCTGACGGCATCTACGTTTCCGGAATAATGGACGATAACGGAACGCTCTTTGCGGGTGTCCAGACGCCGGACCCCACGTTCCCCACCTACTCCGTCAACCTGCCGGCCGCCGTCGGTCAGGGTTCTGGTGGAGGCATCACCTTCGGCATCATCAAACCCAACTTCCGCCTCGACCTGGCACTCTCTGCGCTTGAGGTGACGGGGAACGGAAAAGTCATCTCCAGTCCGAAAATCGTGACGATAAACAACAACACGGCTTCGATTCAGCAGGGCGTGAAAATTCCCTATTCCACGGTTTCCGCGTCGGGGACGCAGACCCAGTTCGTCGATGCGACTCTGAAGCTCGAGGTGACCCCCCACATCACCCCCGACAGGACCATCATCATGGAACTGAACGCTACGAACGACACGCCCGATTTCGGTAACGCGGTCAACGGCGTTCCTTCCATCGCCAGCAGGGAGGCAGACACGCAGGTTCTCGTGAAGGACGGGGAGACGGCGGTCATCGGCGGTATTCTGCAGATAAGGAGAACGGAATCGGTGGACGCTGTTCCCTGGTTTTACAAGATTCCCCTCATCGGGTGGCTTTTCAAGCACGAGACGGTCAACAACGACAACACCGAACTCCTCATCTTCATAACCCCGAAGATTGTGGAGCACGGGAAGAGGATTTGAGAGAACTGCAAACCTGAAAGGAGGGCACCTGGTTTAGCGGCCAGGTGCCTTTTTTATATTGAGTTTAGAGAGAGGACGGAGGGGATGATAAGGTTCACCACGGCCGGCGAATCTCACGGCCCGGGTCTCGTCGTCGTCATCGAAGGAATCCCCGCAAATCTCCTCATCCGGAAGGAAGAAATTGAGAAGGAACTGAGGAGGAGGATGAAGGGGTTCGGGCGCGGCGGGAGGATGAAAATCGAGAGGGATGAACCCAGGTTCCTCTCGGGAGTAAGGAAGGGGCTGACGCTCGGGACTCCGATTGCGATTTTCATCGAGAACAGGGACTTCCCCAACTGGGAAGATATCATGTCCCCTTTCGGGGACTCCATCCCCGGGGAGCGGATTGAGAGGTCTCCACGCCCGGGGCACGCCGACCTGTCGGGGGTGCTGAAGAGGAACTTCGGGGACGTCAGGAACGTTCTGGAGCGCGCGTCGGCGCGGGAAACGGCTGCTCGGGTGGCAGCAGGAGCCGTCGCGAAGGTTTTCCTCCGGGCAATAGACGTCGAGATAATTTCTTACGTCTGTTCCATAGGACCGGTGAAGGCCAGACGAGGCAGGTCATTTGAGGAGATAGGGGAGGCTGACCCTGACTCTCATCCCCTGAGAATGATCGACGGGAAAGCGGAAAAAGAGGCGATGGAGCACATTCGCGAGGCTGCGAGGAGAGGCGATTCTGTGGGGGGGAGTTTTGAGGTCGTCGTCAGAGGTCTCCCTCCCGGTCTCGGAGATTACGACCAGTGGGAGAGGAGGCTCGACGGAAGGCTCGGCGGTGCCCTTCTCTCTATCCCCGCAATCAAGGGGGTCGAGGTGGGAGAGGGCATCCGCTCGACGAGGCGGGGGGGATTGAAGACGCACGACCCTGTGTATCCGGGTCCGGGGAAGAGCCTCTTCTTCGGGAAGTATCGACTCCCCTACCGGAGGAAGACCAACAGGGCCGGGGGGCTCGAAGGGGGAATGACGAACGGAGAAGAGCTCCGGATTACCTGCTACATGAAGCCGATTCCCACGCTTACGACACCCCTCGATACGATAGACCTGATAACGGGGGAACCGGTAAAGGCGATTCGGGAGAGGTCTGACGTTTGTGCCGTCCCGGCAGCGGCAGTCGTTGGAGAGGCTATGGTGGCTCTCGTCCTCTCTTCTGCTGTGAGGGAGAAATTCGGGGGAGACGCAATGGAGGACTTTCTGAGGAATTACGAGTCCTATCTCGAGAGGATATGCGGGAAAAGAGGAGAGGAATAGTCATAACCGGATTCATGGGGACGGGGAAGTCCACAGTCGGTGTGATGCTCGCCCGTCGCCTGAGGAGGGAGTTCGTTGACCTCGATTCGGTCATCGAAGAGGTCGAGGGGAAGAGCATCAGGGACATCTTTGAGGAGAAGGGGGAGCTCTACTTTCGAGATGTGGAGTCCCGCTGTCTCAATGATGTGCTCTCCCGTCCCGGAATGGTCGTGGCGACGGGAGGGGGGGCTGTCATCAGGGAAGAAAACAGGAGGAGAATGAGAGAGTACGGATTCGTGGTCTGCCTCACAGCTTCTCCTGCCGTGATAGAGGAAAGAGTGAGGGAAACGACGGTCAGGCCTCTTCTCCTCGGCGGGGATTTTAGGGAAAGGGTGAGAGCCCTCCTGGAGGAGAGAAAAGAGTTTTACCGGGATTCGGACTTGACTATAGTAACTGATGGGAAGATGCCGGTACAGGTGGTTGATGAAATTCTCAGTCATCTGGAGGGTCTGGAGTGACTCCTGATGCCACAGTAAGCGTTCCGCTCGAGGGGAAACCGTACGACATTTTCATCGGAAAGGAGCTCGACTCCTTCCTCAAGGAGTGGCTCCTCAGGATTTATCCGGGAAGAAAATTTTTCGTCATCGTTGACGATTACGTATTTTCTCTTTACGAAAAGGACCTGGAAAGGCTCCTCGAAGGACTGGAGAGTTCTCTCCTCTCCCTCCCCGTTTCTGAGGAGGGGAAAAACCACGAAACGCTCTTTAGAATTTACGACTTTCTCATGGATGGTGGCGCCGACCGCTCATCGGTACTCCTCCTCGTAGGGGGAGGGGTCCTCGGCGACGTCGGGGGCTTCGCGGCGGCCACCTATATGAGGGGGGTGAATTTCGTTCAAATTCCCACCACCCTCCTGGCACAGGTGGACAGCTCAGTCGGGGGGAAAACGGGGGTCAATTATCGGGACGGAAAGAATTTCATAGGAGCATTTCACCAGCCTTCCGGGGTCTTCATCGACGTGCGCTACCTTCGAACCCTCGACGAGAGAAACCTGAGGTCCGGTCTCGCGGAGATTATCAAGGCGGGACTAATCGGTGACAGGACGATTATCGACCTCCTCAAGGGGAGAAAGTACGAGGAGGTGACGGGAGACGATACCCTCCTGGTGGAGCTCATAAGAAAGAGCGTCGAGTTCAAGGTGAAGGTCGTCCTGGAAGACGAGCGCGAGGAAAGGGGGGTGAGGCAGGTTTTGAACTTCGGGCATACCGTGGGGCACGCAATTGAGGAAGCTACCGGTTACGGACGCTTCCTCCACGGTGAAGCCGTTGCCGTAGGGATGGCCATCGAGACGCAAATGGCGGTCAGGGCCGGTCTGGCTGCAGAAGAGACTCGAAACGTTCTCCTGGGCCTTCTCGAGGACATGGGGTTCGACTTCCTTCCGGAGGACGTGGACTACTCTGCGTCCTATCTCCTCTTCGGGAAAGATAAGAAAAAATCAACAGATACGCTCCTCGTGCCGGTTCTCAGGGAAATCGGACGAGTTGAGGTGAGGGAGTTTTCCCTTTCTGAGTTCGAACGCCTCGCAGCGGAATCTCTCGACTTCCTCAGGTCATTCAAGCAGCTCTCCATCGGCGCCCGTCTCCAGGGGGAAGCCAGAGAGGACGTGGAGTCCCTCGAAAGGCTCGGGAGATTCGGCGATGCGGAGAACCTTCTGAGGAAATATCTCCAGAAAGACCCGAAAGACGAAAGGCTCCTCCTCATTCTCGCTCGCCTCCTGAGGAAGCAGAAAAGGTTCACGGAATCGCTGAGCGTTCTGGACGAGATTCTGGCCCGGAACCCTTCCTGTCAGGAGGCAGTGGAGTTGAGAAAGACCGTCGAGGAGGAAGCGCTGAAGGAAGAGGAAATCACAGCGACTCAACCTTCGTCGTCGGAAAGGCTCGTCTCCCTCGGCGAGGAGGTATACGAAATAGACACCGCGCATGAGGGAGAAGCAGGAGAGGAAGAAGAAGGAGAAGAATATCCTCCCGAGGAAGAGGAGGGTGAGGGGATTCCGGTTTACACGGTGCCGATGGCGGAGATGCTCCTGGCCCGGGGAGAACCGGAGAAAGCCCGGGAGGTTGTGGAGAGAATTTTGAGGGAAAATCCTCACGACCGGCGTGCGGAAAACCTCCTCCTGAAGATTCGGGAGATGGAGGAGAAGTTCAGTAAAGTTCAGAACGTCATTGATAAGCTGGAAAGGTTCAGGGAGAGAATTCGGGAGGTTTTTCGATGAGTTTTGAGGAACTGGTGGAAAAGATAAGGGAGTCGGAAAGGGGAATCAGCTGTATCGGCGTGAGTGCCTTCGACGGTCTCATCATCGCGAAGTGGTCTCAACAGGAGGAGGGGCCGGACCCGTCGTCGCTGGCGGCCGAACTCTCTTTCATCCTCAAGGAAGTGAAGAGGGTGTGCGAGGACCTGGGACTCCCCCCTTCAGAGGAAATCTCCTTCGGAGGGAGGGAGGGATTCGTCCACGTCACCGTCGTGGGGGAGGAGTATTTTCTCTTCGCCGTGACCTCCGAGGGGAGACTCACGGGGAAGACGCGCTTCTACATGAAGCATGCAGGAGAACTCCTGCGTGAGATTCTCTGAGGTGGGCGATGAAGTTTCTCGTCATAAACGGGCCTAACCTGAACCTTCTGGGGAAGAGGGAAAGGGACGTTTACGGGAGTCTGTCGTACCGGGAACTCGAGGAAAAGGTGACGGCCCACCTGGAAAGGGAAGGAATCGAGTGCGAGTTCTTCCAGTCGAACAGCGAAGGTGAGATAGTTGAGGCGATTCAATCGGCTGCGGGGAAGGTCGATGGAATCGTCATCAATCCGGCCGCGTACACTCACACGAGCATCGCGATAAGAGACGCTCTCCTGGGGACGGGAATTCCCGCTGTGGAAGTCCACATTTCAAACGTTTACGCCCGGGAAGATTTCCGCAGGAAATCGCTCATCGAAGATGTCGTCGTCGGGAAGGTTTGCGGTTTCGGCTGGTTTTCATACGTTCTCGGCGCGAGGGGACTGGCACAGCACCTGTCGGAGGAGAGGAAGTGAGCGAGTGGCGGGAGAGACAGGAGAAGCTCGTCCGCTCTTTAGTGAGGCGGGGGAAGCTCCCTTTCCTCATCACTCACCTGCCGGACATCCGGTACCTGACGGGATTTACCGGTTCAGATGCCCTTCTCCTCGTTTCTGAGGGAGGGGTTTTCTTCGGCACGGACGGGAGGTACCTGACGCAGGCGAAGGAAGAGGTTCACGCCTCAGAAGTATACATCTACAGGCGAAAGAGGGATTTTTTTCACCGGTTCCTCCGACGGGGTTCATCCCTCTATTTCGACCAGGAGAGGACTTCCTTCGCTTTCTACCGCGAAATGGAGTCAGGAGGATACTCCCCCCTCCCGGAGAAGTCTCCCGTGAAAAAGCTGAGGATGCGGAAGAGTAAGGAGGAGCGGGAGATAATCCAGAGGGCGGCAATCATCGCAACTTCGGCGTTTCTCAGAGTCCTGTCTCGCATCACTCCGGACCAGACGGAAAGGGAAGTGGCCGCGGCCCTGGAATTTGAGATGAAGAGGCTGGGGGCGGAGGGCGTTTCCTTTCCCCCGATAGTTGCCGGCGGAGAGAATTCAGCGAAACCTCACGCCCGTGCGGGGTCGCGGAAACTTCTCGGAGGCTCTGTTGCGCTCTTTGATTTCGGGTGTGTCTTCAGCGGTTACTGCTCCGATGAAACGGTGACCCTCACGGCGGTGAGCGGCAGACCGTGGAGGCAGAGGGTCGTTGACGCCGTGAAAAAGGCTCAGGATGAGGCGATTCGGGCCATCAGGCCTGGGGTGAGGTGTTCCGATGTCGACAGGAAAGCCAGGGAGGTTCTCGACAGGAAAGGTTACGGGAAGTACTTCCTCCACTCCACCGGGCACGGCGTCGGGCTGGAAGTCCACGAACCCCCCTCAATATCCCCCTTTTCCCGTGAAGTTTTGAGGGAGGGAATGGTCGTTACCGTAGAGCCCGGTGTTTACATACCCGGAGAGGGTGGGGTAAGATTTGAAGACCTCGTCGTCGTCACGGGGACAGGGGCAGAGAGGTTGACCTATATCCCCAAGACAGGGGTAATTCCTGATATCCAATCCACGAGAGCGAGGTGAAAGGATGTACTCAACGTCGGATTTCAGAAAGGGGTTGAAGATCGAATTCGACGGAGAACCTTACATCATTGTTGACTTTCTCCACGTGAAACCCGGGAAGGGAGGCGCCTTCGTCCGGACGAAGCTGAAAAACCTGAAGACGGGGGCCGTCATCGACCACACGTTCAGGTCTGGAGAAAAGGTGGGCGTCCCGGATCTCGAAGAGAAGGAGATGCAGTACATGTACGAGATGAACGAGGAGTATTACTTCATGGATACTTCTACTTACGAGCAGATTTTTCTCACGGCTGCTCAGGTGGGGGATGCGCGGAAGTTCCTCAAGGAGGGCCTTGTCACGAAGATTCTCTTTTTCAAGGGAGAACCCATTGGAGTAGAACTCCCCATCTTCGTGGAACTCAAAATAGTCAAGACCGAACCGGGGATAAAAGGGGACACCGTTTCGGGAGGGTCAAAACCTGCCGAACTGGAAAGCGGTGCCGTAATCCAGGTTCCGCTCTTCCTGAACGAGGGCGACGTCATCAAGGTGGACACCCGCACGGGTGAATACATTGAAAGAGTGTGAACGGGGGCGGAGAGGATGAACTTAAAAGAGATAAAGGAACTGATAAAACTCCTGAAAGATACTGACGTTGTTGAAATCGAGGTGAAGAAGGGGCAGAGTTCGGTAAAAATCACCCGGCAGGGTGCAGTGGCGGCACAACCGGCTGTTCCGCAGGCAGTTCAGCCGGTCGCTCCGGCGCCACCTCCACCGGAGAAGGCTGAAGCCGCAGCTGAGGAACCCCAGCTGGCGGAGAACATCAAGGAGATCGTCTCTCCCATGGTGGGGACTTTCTACCGCGCTCCCGCTCCCGACGCTGACCCCTTCGTCGAGGTGGGTTCTCGGGTTACGAGGGGACAGACCCTGTGCATCATAGAGGCGATGAAAATTATGAACCAGATAGAATCGGACGTATCCGGGAGGGTCGTCGCAATCCTCGTCGAAAACGGGGAGCCAGTCGAGTTCGGTCAGCCTCTTTTCCACATAGCCGTCGAGTGACGGGGGTCCCCAGATGATTGAGAAAGTTCTCATTGCGAACAGAGGAGAGATAGCGCTCCGCATCATACGCGCGTGCCGGGAACTGGGAATCAAAACCGTCCTCGTTTACTCGACGGCGGACAGGGACAGCCTCCCGGTAAAGATGGCAGACCAGGCGGTCTGCATCGGGCCCCCGGAGAGCAGGGAAAGTTACCTGAACGTTCCCTCCATTCTTGCGGCGATAGAGGTGACGGACGCAGACGCCGTTCATCCGGGATACGGTTTCCTCGCGGAGAACGCGGCTTTCGCAGAGATTTGCGAGAATTACGGAATTACCTTCATCGGACCTCCCTCTGATGTAATTCGCCTGATGGGGAACAAGATTGAGGCGAGGAAGGCAGTGGCTGCAGCAGGTGTCCCCATTCTGCCGGGAAGCGAGGGGCCTGTGACGGAGGAGGACGAAGGGCTCGAGATCGCGAAGAAGATTGGATTCCCCGTCATTATCAAGGCAGCAGCAGGCGGAGGAGGGAGGGGGATGAAAATCGTCCATTCCCCCGCCACGTTCATCAACGCCTTTCTCACCTCGCAGTCTGAGGCTCTCTCTGCGTTTGGCGTCCCGGATGTCTACATAGAGAAGTATTTTGAGGACGCGAGGCATGTGGAGGTTCAGGTCCTCGCCGATTCGCAGGGAAACGTCATCCACCTGGGTGACAGGGACTGCTCGATTCAAAGGCGTCACCAGAAACTCATCGAGGAAGCGCCGGCTCCGGGAATTCCTCAGAGGGTGAGGAAAAAGATTCACCAGGCAGCCGTGGAGGCTGCACGGGCCGTTGGTTACGTCAACGCGGGGACTGTGGAATTTCTCTACACCGGGGACGGTTCATTCTACTTCCTGGAGATGAACACGAGGATTCAGGTGGAGCATCCGGTGACGGAAATGGTAACGGGCGTGGACATTGTGAGGGAGCAGATAAACATAGCCGCGGGGAGGAAGTTAAAGCTCAAACAGGAGAACGTGAAACCCCATGGGCACGCCATCGAGTGCCGGATAAACGCTGAGGACCCGGAGAAGTTTACCCCCTCCCCTGGCCTCGTGAAGAGAGTCTACTTCCCGGGGGGGTTTGGGGTCAGGGTGGACACGGCCATAACGAACGATTACGTCATACCTGCCGTTTACGATTCCCTCATCGCCAAGGTCATCGTCTGGGGAGGGGACAGGAAGGATGCAATCAGCAGGATGAGGAGGGCTCTTACGGAGACCATCGTCGATGGGGTCAAGACGACGGTCCCCCTCCACCTGCGGATACTTTCCGATGCAGATTTCGTGGAGGGGAAACTGAACACGAGGTTTCTCGAGAAGTATGGGTTATAAGGTCACACTTGAGGGTTTTGGAAGGACGGACTGGAAGGAATTCCTGAGAAGCGAAGGGTCGCTCCTCCTCAAACCCGATGTCCCATCGCTGAATGTGAGAGCTTATCTCTTTGAAACTCCCTCTCTTTCCATAGGGAGGCTGTTCAGGATTCCAGATGACCTGGAAGAGCCTTTGAAAAATACCTCCCTTCCCGTGTGGAGGAGGATGACGGGAGGAGGAATCGCATTTCACGGTAAAGACCTCGTCTTTTCCCTCTCTCTTCCGACGAAGCATGTGTACGGAAACGTAAGCTATTTCCCCCGGACATTCGCAAACGCGGTTCAGCAGGTCCTCAGAGAGTCTGGTTTCAATCCCGTTTGGGGAAGGATTCCGGGGAGAAAATCGCCCTTCTGCCTCCTTTCAGAGTCAGAGAGGGACCTGTTCATCGATGGGTGGAAAGTTTTTTCGTTTGCAGGTATAGTAAGAAGAGATATAACATTGTTTCACTTTCAACTCTGCTCCCTGCCGGTAGGCGAATGGAGTTCGTCCATTCTCTCGGGAGGGGCGAAAGTTCCAGATTTTTACGGGAAACTCGCCTCCATCGTCGGGCAGGAAGAGTTCGTAAGGAGGGTTGTAACCCTCTTCGAAAATATTCTATTCTGTAATGTGTCTCTTACTCAGGCAGGAGGCGGCTGAAAAGAGTGAGCATTCTCGATAAGTTCAAAAAAGCCTTCTCCCAGAAGGACGAGTTGAAAGAGCTGAGGGAGAAGATAAAGACGAACCCGGAGAATCCCTCCCTTCATCAACGCCTGGCGGAGCGACTCGTCAAGAGGGGAGAGTATTCCGAAGCGATAAACGAGTATTACACGGCAGCTTCTCTTTTCGATAAAAGCGGGTTTGGTCTCAAAGCGATAGCAGTGCTCAGGCAGTGCCT
>RFHC01000100.1 GCA_003696505.1 Deltaproteobacteria bacterium | reverse complement strand
CCTGAAGATGCCCGTCGGGAAAAGACTCCCTTTCAGGTCCTTGATGATGAGATTGTAATCGGGGAGTGAGAGGAAAAACCCCGCCGGCTCATCCCGAACGAAGGCAAAGAGGGCCATCTCCGGGTCTATCAGGGGTTTCAGGTTCTTCGCCATGTACTCCAGTTCCGCATCCGTCATCGGGACGAATCCCCAGTTTCTCTCCCAGGCCGAGTTGTAAACCGCCTTCACCATCTCCAGCTCTCGCCGAAAGTTCCTCATGTCGACGGGCCTGACGGTTACTTGCCCACCCCTGCGCGCTTTATCGCTTATCTTTCTCAAAATCTCCGGCGTGTAGCCGGGGTAGGTTGTGTAGTAGGCGTAGAGGTCCTTCTCCTTCACGTACCCGCACGACTCCAGAAGGGTGGAGTAGTACGGGAAGTTGTAGGGCATCATGAAAAAAGGAATCCCCTCGAATCCCCGGACGAGGACGCCAACCTCGCCGTTTGTGTTGAAGTTCATCGGCCCGATGACCCGGGTCATCCCCTTTTCCCGGAGGAAGGATTCGCCGGCCTCGAAGAGGAGCCTAGCAACCCCGGGGTCATCCACCGCGTCGAAGAAACCGAAAAATCCCGTTTTCTCACCGTGGAATCGGACGAAATTCCAGTCCACGTGGGCGGTCATCCGCCCCACTACCCTCCCCGCCTCATCCCTTGCGAGGAGGAAAACCGCGTCGGCGTGTTCGAAAAAAGGGTTTTTCCGGGGATTGAAAAACTCCCTTCTCTCGACGATCAGGTGGGGGACGTAAAAGGGAGAATCGCTGAAAAGGTCTATGGGGAACCGGATGAACTCTTCCAGGTCTTTCTTCGACGAGACCCTCTCGACTCTCACTCCCAAAGGGGCGCTCCTCAAATAACCCCCAGTTTTCTCCCCACCTTCTCCAGTTTCGAGAGGGAGAAGTCTATATGGTCGAAGGTGTGAGTGGCCATGAGACTCACCCGGATGAGGCAGTCACCCTCCGGCACTGCCGGGGGAACGACGGGGTTGACGAAGACCCCCTCTTCCTGAAGCATCATGCAGGCGGTGAAAGTGCTTATCGTGTCACCCACCCGGACGGGGATGATGGGGGTTTCTGACTTCCCCGTGTCAAACCCGAGGGATTCGAGCCCTTCCTTCATCCTCCGGGTGTTCTCCCAGAGTCTCTCTATTCTCTCCGGCTCCCTCTTCATGATTTTCAGAGCGGCCCTCACGGCGGCGACGTTGGCGGGGGGCATGCTCGCGCTGAAAATGAGCGCCCGGGAACGGTGCTTCAGGTAGTCTATGGTATCCCGGTCGGCTGCAACGAATCCCCCCAGCGAAGCCAGAGACTTGCTGAAGGTCCCCATAATGATGTGGACCCTGTCTGTGAGCCCGAAGTGGTCGGAAGTCCCGGAGCCGAAGCGGCCGAGGACGCCGATGCCGTGTGCGTCGTCCACCATGACCGCCGCGCCATATCTCTCTGAAATATCAACAATTTCAGGGAGTTTTGCGATGTCCCCCTCCATGCTGAAGACGCCGTCGACGACGACGAGCTTCCCCCTTTCGCGGGGAAGTCGGGAGAGGATACGCTCAAGGTCATCCATGTCGTTGTGCTCGAACTTGAGCATCCTCCCGAAGCTCAGGCGAGCCCCGTCGATGATGCTCGCGTGGTCGAGTTTATCCGTCACCACGTACTCGCCTTTCCCCACGAGGGCAGAAATCGTTCCCAGGTTCGTCTGGAAGCCCGTGGAGAAGACGAGCGCGGCTTCCTTCCCGACGAGCTCGGCCAGTTCCTCTTCCAGCTTCACGTGAATGTCGAGGGTGCCGTTGAGAAATCGAGACCCGGCACACCCGGTGCCGTATTTTTCCACCGCATCTGCAGCGGCCTTCTTCACCTCGGGATGGGTGGTGAGGCCGAGGTAGGAGTTGGACCCGAGCATAACCACCTCTCTCCCGTCGATGATGACGACCGGGTCCTGGGCTGAAGAAATTTCCCTGAAGTAAGGGTATATCCCCTGCGACTTGACGAACTTGGCGTCTTCGAAGGACACCACCTTTTTCATCAGCGAGATGCCGTCGACCATGTTCAGGTTGTCCCCTTTCCAGTTTCTCCGCAGAGCATATGAAAATATAATATTAAAAATCGGCTCTTTGCAAGAAATTAAACGGGAGGCGGCGTGCAGGGACAAAGCGAAAATCCATCCTTTTTCCGAAGGGGAGCCCTCTTCCTGGCCCCGCTGGCAGGCTACACGGACATGCCCTTCCGCATCACGATGAGAGAACTCGGGGCGGACGTCGTCGTCACGGAAATGGTGAACGCCTTCGGGCTCACCCTGGAGAGGGAAAGGAAAAAGACGAGCAAATACGTCCAGTTTGACCCGGCGGAGCGTCCCATCGGCGCCCAGATTTTCGGAGCGATTCCGGAAAAAATGGCCGAGGGAGCGAAAATCTGCCAGGAGCTTGGATTCGATTTTGTCGACGTGAACATGGGGTGCCCGGTGAGAAAAGTGGTCCGCACCGGCGCCGGCGCCGCCCTCATGAAAAATCCCTCCCTTGCCTCATCCATCGTCTCGCACATCAAAAAAACGGTCTCCATTCCCGTCACCGCGAAAATCAGAACGGGGTGGACGAGAGGGGACAGAGGCTACCTCGACCTGGTAGAGAGGCTCGTCGAGTCGGGAGTGGACGCCCTTTTCGTGCACGGACGGCCCGTCTCCCAGGGGATGACGGGCCCGGTGGACCTGGAGGGAATTCGCCTTATCCGCAAGCGCTTCCCTCACCTTTTCCTCGTTGCCAACGGTGGGGTGGAAAGCCCGGAGGACTACAGAAAAACGGTGGAAGAAACGGGGTGTGACGCCGTCATGATTGGAAGGGGGGCGCTGAAGGACCCGTTCATCTTCCGGAAAATCAAAGGGCTGCCGGAGTCGAAAAACTCAGGGATAGGGGAAATCGTCCTCCGGCACTTCCGGAGGCACCTGGACTTTTACGGGGAAAGGGGAACGGTCCTCTTCAGGAAATTTCTCCCCTGGTACACGAAGGGTCTCCCGGGGAGCTCAGCCTTCCGGCGGAAAGTCAACGAAATAACCGACCCGGCGGAGCTTGAGAGTGAAATCAGACAATTTTATAGACTTATACCGGTCAATAATTGAGACGATATCGCTGGGTCTCGTCGTCTGGACCAGGGAAGGGAGTTTTCTCTTCGCCAACCCGCAGGCACAGGACATTCTCTCCTCCTCACCCCGGGGGCTCAAGAATTACTCCCTCCTCGAACTTCTCGGAAGTGTGGAAGAGAAGGAGAAAGTCATCGCCGGAGTCCTTCAGGGAAAGAGATACAGACTCCACGACGTGGCCCTCCAATCCCCTTCGGGGAGGAGGATACCCGTCGACTTCCTCGACCTCTCCCCTCTCGGTGAAGGGGGCGACGTGTCCCACCTTCTCACCCTCTTCAGGCCGGATGAGGAGAGCATCGTCGACGTGATGAATCCCCGTAAATTTCTGACCACGGAGGAGGAGTTTTCCCTCATCTGGAGGGGAATCTCCCACGAGATAAAGAACCCGCTGGGGGGGATAAAAGGAGCGGCCCAGATGCTCCTGAGGCTCTCGGAGGGGAGGGAAGAAACGAAAACCCCCGTCGAGGTCATCCTGAGGGAGGTGGAGAGAATCACCTCTTTCATCGACTCCATCGGCAGGGATTCTGCACGCGAGGATGAGTCGCCCATCAACCTGGCACTCCTCCTGAAAGAGGCGGTGGAGATGGCCACACTCATCGCCGAAAACGAGGGGAAAAAAGTGCACTTCTCCCTCTCCCTCGACCCCTCGATTCCCCCTGTATCTGGAGAGAGGGACTCCCTCTTCAGGGTCTTCCTCAACCTCCTGAAAAACTCGGTGGAGGCGATTGAAGGCGAAGGCGAGGTCGTGGTATCTATGAGAATTCACGAAGACGTGGTCGTCCGGACCAGGCAGGGGGAAAAGAATTTGATGGCCGAAATAGAGATTTACGACACAGGGAAGCCCGTCGGAGAAGGAGAAGAGGAGAAAATCTTCCTCCCCTTCTATTCGAACAAGCCGGGCGGGTCCGGAATGGGTCTCTTCATCGCGGCGTCGACCGTGAGAAAACACGGCGGGTACATGAAGATGGAGAGGAAAGAAAAGGGAAAATCCTTCCTGATTTTCCTCCCCATTCCCGCAGGGAGATGAAAGGTGAAAGTGCTCATCGCTGACGACGATGACTCCATCCGATGGGTTATCAGAGAAACTGCCCGCAGACTCGGGTGGGAAGTGGAGGAAGCCAGGGACGGAGAGGAAGCTCTCGAGAAGATTCTGAAAGGGAATTTCAACCTGGTCTTCCTCGACGTCAGAATGCCCCGGCTGGAGGGGATGACCGTCCTCGAAGTGGCACGGAAAAGCGGCGTGAAGGGGAAATTCATCATTATGACGGCTGTAAAAAGCCCCGAACCGGCCGCCAAAGCTGCCACCCTCGGCGCAGCGGAGTACCTGACGAAACCCTTCGAGCTGGAGGATATCGAAAGGCTCCTCTCAGAGGAGGAGAAACCGTCTCCCTCCTCCGAGCACCCTCTACAGGAGGAGGGATACCTGACCGGTCTCGAAATCGTCGGGACCTCCCCCGCCATCATTTCGCTTTTCCAGGACATCGGGAAAGTGGCCCCTCTCGACTACCCCGTCCTGATAACGGGGGAGAGGGGGACGGGGAAGGAACTGGTTGCACGGACGATTCACGAACTTTCCCCTTTCCGGGATGGAAATTTCGTCCCCGTCAACGTGGCCGCCATCCCCCCCGAACTCCTCGAGTCGGAACTTTTCGGATACGGGAGAGGAGCCTTCACCGGAGCCGTCACCTCGAAACCGGGAAAGGTGGAAGCGGCTCAGGGCGGGTCCCTCTTCCTCGACGAGATAGGCGAAATGGACCCGGCATTTCAGGCAAAGCTGCTCAGGTTCATTCAGGACAGAGAATTCTACCGCCTCGGTGAGACCACTCTGAGGAAGTTCACGGGAAGAATCATCGCCGCGACGAACCGGAACCTGGAAAAGCTGGCAAAGGAGGGGATTTTCCGCGAAGACCTCCTCGACCGACTCAGCACCTTCACACTCCGGGTCCCTTCCCTGGCGGAAAGGCGCGAGGATATCCCCCTCCTGGCCGACCACTTCGTCCGCATCCACTCCGTGAGATTGACCGGGAGGGAGAAAAAAATAACGCGGGAAGCTGCGGAGATGTTGACCGAGAGGGAGTGGCCGGGCAACGTCCGGGAACTGGAAAGTTACATCATCAGACTCGTCGTTACTGTCCCGGGAGACACCATCGAGACGAGGCACCTCTCGGCCGACCTTAAATCCTCCCGGAAGTCCGCAGTCCCCCCTGCGCTCCTGGAAGACGTCTCCTTTGAAGAACTGGTGGAGGCGAAAATCAGGAACTTCGTCGACAAGATGGGAGGAGAACTGGAAAAGGAGAGGAACCTCCTCTCCCTCTTCCACGACTCTCTGGAAAAGAAGTTGATAGAAATCGTCCTCGAAAAAACCGGGTGGAACAGGGTCCGGACGGCACAGATTCTCGGAATCAACAGGAATACCCTCCACGGGAAGATGAAGAAGCTGGGCATTACCGAGAAATCCAGAAAGAAGAAGAGATGAGACCGAAGGCGCTCATTCTCGCAGGGCTCGACCCCACCGGAGGCGCAGGCATTATCGCCGACGCGCGGGTTCTTTCTGCGAGGGGACTCTTTCCCCTCGCCGTCCCCACCGGCCTGACCGTGCAGACGGGAAAGGAAGTGCGGGAGGTTTTCACTCCCCCGGCTCGACTGTTCTCCAGGTCCCTCCAGGGGATTGAAGAGACCCACCCCATCTCCGGCGTCAAGGTGGGAATGATTCCCTCCCCTGACATCGCCCGGGAGGTGGACGATTTTCTCCGCCGGCAGGAGGAAATCCCCGTGGTCTTCGACCCCGTCCTGGCCTCGACGGGGGGGACGACACTGACCCCCGGTGAGGCGAGGAAGATTATCCCCTCCATCATCAGACATTCCACACTCGTAACGCCCAATGCCCGCGAACTCCTGGAGATAGGAGAGGAGATGTCCCTTTCAGGAACTCTGGAAGAGGTGGCTTTCGCCATCGTGAGGGAAACGGGAACGCCGCTTCTCCTCACCGGAGGGAGCGGAGGGCAGGACGCAGGGAAGGACCTGCTCTTCACCACCGGTGGGAAAAAGGAGTTCCCCGGTGAATACTTAGAGGGAAAAGACTTTCACGGCACGGGATGCCTCCTCTCCTCCGCTCTCCTCTCCTATCTCGTCGATGGTTACACGCTCGAGGAGGCAGTGCAGAAGGGGAAAGAGTTCACCCTGTCCTGCCTGAAGAAGGGGTTCCTCTCCCTTGACGGAAGATGGTTCTGGGACCTGTGAGAGGCCTCAATTCTCGCGGGCGAGATTTTCGAAGCGCATGAACTCCTTGAACCACTTAAGCTGGACGACTCCCTGGCCCCCGTGCCTGTTCTTCTCCACGATAACCTCGGCGATCCCTTTCTTGTCCGGGGGTGTGTCGTCTTTCCTGTAGAACTCCTCCCGGTAGAGGAGGATGACCATGTCCGCGTCCTGCTCGAGAGCGCCGGATTCCCGAAGGTCCGCCAGCTGTGGTCTCTTGTCAGACCGGGCCTCAACGGCCCTGTTCAGCTGCGAGATGGCAATCACGGGGATGTTCAATTCCTTCGCGAGCTGCTTCAGGGAACGGGAGATTTCCGCGATTTCCTGCTCCCTAACGTCCTTCCTCTCCCTTCCCCTCATCAGCTGGAGGTAGTCGATGATGATGAGCCCCAGGTTTCCTTTCAGTTCGTGCTTCATCCTCCTCGCCTTCGCCCTGATGGAGAGCACAGTCAGGTCAGGTGAGTCGTCGATAAAGATGGGACACTCAGAAAGTTCCGCCGCCCTCCGCGCGAGGTTGGCGAAATCCTCCGGAGAGAGGTAACCCGACCGAAGGCGGGTGTAATTTATCCTCGACAGAGAACTGAGCATCCGCATGATAATCTGGTCACGGCTCATCTCGAGGGAGAATATTCCCACCCCCTTCTTCTCCCTCCGGGCCACATACTCTGCAATGTTCAGGCAGAAGGCCGTCTTTCCCATCGAAGGGCGCGCGGCAACGATGATCAGGTCAGTGGGCTGAAAGGATATCACCACCCTGTCGAGGTCGGCGAATCCGGTTTTCACGCCCCGGTCGAGGGTCTTGTCCGCCGTCAGGTCCTCGATATCCTTCAGGACGGGTTTGACCACGTCTTTTATGTGGTAATAGGAGGTAAACTGCCTCTCCTCGGCAACGCTCAAAAGTCGGCCCTCTGCCCAGTCGAGGAATTCCTCAGCGTCCTCCACCGAGTCGTACCCCTTGGTGACGATTTCTTCAGCTGCGCTGATGACTCCTCGGAGGAGCGCTTTCTCCTTCACGATGTGGGCGTAGTGAACCGCGTGAGCTGACGTGAGGGTGGATTCGAGAACCTCAGAGAGATAGGACTCCCCCCCCACATCTTCGAGAATCCCCAACGTCTCAAGTTCGTCCTTGACCGTGATGGCGTCTATCGGTTCCTGCTTCTCGAAGAGGCGGAGGATGACCTCGTAAATCTGCCTGTGAACTTTTCTGTAGAAGTCCCGGGGGGTTACGACTTCGATGACCTGCGGGAGAACGTCGGAGTTGAGGAGAATGCTCCCCAGAAGCGCCCTCTCCACCTCCACGCTGTGTGGAAGGACGCGGCCGAGTTTCCCGAGGACTTCCTGCATCTCCCCCCTCACTCTTCGGGGGTTACGGTGACCTTCAGCTCAGCAGTGACTCCTGATGCGACCCTGACCCGAACGGTGTACTCCCCGACGCTTTTGATTGCAGATTCTAACTCAATCTGCTTCCTGTCAACATCATACCCCATCCGGGAGAGTTCTTCAGCAATATCTGACGACGTGACGGACCCGAAGAGCTTCCCTTCCTCTCCAACCTTCGCGGGAATTGTCAGTTCCAGCCCTTCCAGTTTTTCCGCCAGCGTCTTCGCCTTTTCCCTCATCCTCCTGACTTTCGCCTCGACCATCCTCTTTTGATGCTCGAACATCTTCACGTTCTTCGTATCCGCGAGGACAGCCAGCTTCTTCGGGATGAGGTAGTTCCTGCCGTACCCGTTTGCAACCTCGATAATGTCTCCCGCCTTTCCGAGGTTCTCCACGTCCTGCAGTAGGATCACCTTCATCACGCAACCTCCGGTCTCTTACTTAATCTGTGTGGTCGTGAAGGGAATGAGCGCCATAATCCGGGCTTTCTTTATTTCCCGGGTGAGCCTCCGCTGGTGCTTCGCGCACGTTCCCGTGATGCGGCGGGGGATAATCTTTCCCCTTTCCGTTATGTAGTCTCTCAGAACGGCCACGTTCTTGTAATCGAGGATGAGCTCCTTGTCTGCGCAGAACTTACAGTATTTCCTTCTCTGAAACCTCCGTCTCGGTCCTCCAGCTCTTATCGCCATGACTTTCCTCCTTTGCGTCCGTGTAGTTCTTTAGAACGGAATGTCCTCTTCCGTCTCGTCCACGATGGGTTCGACCACCGGCTCCTCCTCCCGCCCCTCAGAACGAGGAGACCCGAGGAACTGGACGTTCTGGGCAACGATTTCCACCTTCGACCGCCTCTGACCGTCGTTGGTCTCCCACCGCCTCTGTCTGAGCCTCCCCTCAACGAGGACGGCCCTTCCCTTCGACAGGTACTCGGCGCAGTTTTCACCCTGCCTGCCGAAGACGACGACGTCGAAGTACGAGACCTCTTCCCTCACGTCGTCGTTCTGCCGGAATGTGTGGTTCACGGCCACGGTGAAGTTCGTCACCGAAGTCCCTGAGGGAAGGAAGCGGACTTCCGGGTCCCTCACCAGGTTACCGGCGATGATAACCCTGTTGAATCGAACCATTCATCACCTTCCTTTCACTCGCCCGAGGGCTCTTCGCCCCCTTCAACGGGTTCAGGAGAAGGCGTTTCCGCCTTTTCCGCAGAAGGAGCGACGCGCCTTCTCCACTGTGCCTTCGTCGCGAGAAACTCGAGAAGGTCCCTCTCGAGGAGTTCATCGATTGAGGGAGGAACGGGATACTTCCCTTTGATGTCCTTTTCGTACTTCGTTGTCAGGAAGCGGAGAACGCCCTCGTTGATTTTCAGGAGCCTCTCCACCTCCTCCACGACACCCGGGTTACCCGTGTAGCGGAGGAACAGGTAATACCCTCTCTCCTGGCGGTTGATTTTGTAGGCGAGTTTCCTCGTCCCCCAATCCTCTCTGTCGAGGAGTTCTCCAGAAAACTGGGAAAGAGCTTCGAGCAATCTCTGGACGACTGCTTCCCGCGCTTCCTCCCCCAGGTCTGGATGGAGGACGATAGCGGTTTCGTACCGTCTCATCTCCGTACCTCCTTATGGTTTTATAGCCCCAGGTCTCTTTCGCCTGGAGCAAGGAGTCAATCTCACTCAGCCTCGTAAGGGAGACTGGAATTGTAATAGCTCATCGTCTTTTCCAGGCCGTCGGCAAGGAGCATCATTATAGCATCGGCGGCGTGAAAAATCCCCCTCTTAATTTTCTCCGATATCTCCGGAGGAGGGGGTGAGAGGACGTAATCTGTGGCGGTGACCCCCCGGGGAGGTTTGCCGATGCCTACTCTCACGCGCACAAAATCTCTCATCCCCGTTTCGAGAATGACGGACATGAGTCCCCTGTGTCCCCCGTGTCCTCCTCCTTTCTTTATCTTAATTCTCCCGGGTTCAATGTCCATGTCGTCGTAGACAACGATGAAGTTCTCTTCGGTCAGCCCCATCTTTCGCCGGTAGTGGTCGACGGCGTGACCGCTGGCGTTCATGTACGTGAGGGGTTTCGCGAGGAGAATCCTCTTCTCCCCCATCGCGAAATCCGCCGTCAGCGCGTTCCCCTTTATCCTCTTGAAAAAAACGCCCTCTCTCTCGGCGATGGCGTCCAGGACGTGGAAACCGGCATTGTGGAGCGTATCCTCATACTCCTCACCCGGATTTCCGAGTCCGAAAACGAAGTGGGAGTATTGCGTTTTCCGAAAGAGTTTATTCTTCCTCAGAAGGCGCACCAGCTTCCTCAGCAGCCTCCTCAGCCTCCTCCTCTGCCACCGCTTCCTCTTCCTCGGCGGGCTCGTAGATGGTGAGAATCGTCAGGTCGGGGTCGACTGCCGGCTCGACTCCCTCGGGAAACTGAAGGTCCTCGACGTGAACGACGGCCCCGATGTCCAGGTCGGTCACATCCACCTCGATCTTCTCGGGAATCTGGGTGGGAAGGCACTCGACCTCGATTTCTCTGGTCACCACCTCCATCAGTCCACCCCGTTCTACGCCCTTGGCTTTCCCGACGATGACGATGGGCACTTCCACCGTCGTCTTCTGGGTGAGGTCAACTTCCTGAAAGTCGACGTGAATAACCTCGTCCTTGACCGGGTCAAGCTGGTAATCCTTCACGATGGCAAAGATTTCGTCGCTACCGTTCACGCGGAGCCTGATGAGGGTTGTTCCCGAGACCTCTCTCAGATACTTTTCTATGGACCTTCTCTCAACGGAGATGGGAACGGGAGTCTTGCCCCTGCCGTAAATAATCGCCGGGACCATCCCCTGGCGCCTCAGTTTCTTCGCAACTTCTTTCCCGGTTTTCTCCCTTTTCGTCACGTCGAAGGCGTATTCAGCCATTGCTCAACTCCTCCAGTCTTCTTTCTTCAGCTCCTCTACACGAAGAGGGAACTGATAGAATCGTCGTAGTGAATCCTCTTTATCGCCTCACCGAGCAGGTTTGCGACGGAGAGGACCTTTATCTTCTCACACTCCTTCGCGTTTTCCCTCAGGGGGATGGTGTCGGTGACCACCACCTCCTCAATTTCAGAATTCGTTATCCTCTCTATGGCGGGACCGGAGAGGACGGGGTGTGTCGCGCAGGCGTTGACGCTTACCGCACCTTTCTCTTTCAGGGCGGACGCCGCCTGACAAACGGTTCCTGCCGTGTCTATCATGTCATCCAGTATGACGGCGACCCTTCCCTCAACCTCGCCGATGATGTTCATGATTTCCGCAACGTTCGGACCCACTCTCCGCTTGTCTATGATGGCCAGGGAAGCGTTGAGCCTCTTGGCGAATGCGCGGGCGCGCTCCACGCCTCCGGCATCGGGAGAAACGATGACGATGTCGTTTCTGAACTTTTCCCTGATGTACGAGAGGAGAACCGGAGAAGCGTAGAGATGATCCACCGGAATGTTGAAAAATCCCTGAATCTGTCCCGCGTGGAGGTCCATGGTGAGGAGTCGTGAAATCCCTGCGGCAGAAAGAAGGTCCGCCACGAGTTTCGCAGTAATCGGCGTTCTCGGTGCCACCTTCCTATCCTGACGGGCGTAGCCGTAGTAAGGAATGACCGCCGTAATCCTCTTTGCCGAGGCCCTCTTCAGGGCGTCAATCATTACGAGCATCTCCATGAGGTTCTCGTTCACCGGAGGGCACGTGGGCTGTATGAGGAAAACGTCAGTACCCCGGACGTTTTCGCCGATTTCGACGTTCACCTCCCCGTCGCTGAAGCGCTTCACCATGGCGTTTCCCAGGGGAATCTGGAGGTACTTGCAGATGTTCTTCGCCAGTTCCAGGTTCGCGTTCCCGGAGAAAACCTTAAGTTCCGGCATTCTCTCTCTCCCTGGTGGAATTTCCAAAGGATAGGTATTATACCCTTTCGAAAGGTGAATTCAACTGAAAATTAATGGCTGGGGGAGGAGGACTCGAACCTCCACTAGAGGCTCCAAAGGCCCCTGTCCTGCCATTAGACGATCCCCCAGCGGGAATCTCTTCTGCTGGAGACGATTTAATTATACGCCAGTTTGCTCGGAAAGTTTCTTCAATTCTCTTTCATACTCCCCGAGGACCGCTTCCTCTATCATCGCCCTCGTCTCGTTGTTGAGGGGATGTGCGGTATCCCTGTAGGTGCCATCCTTCATCCTCTTCGAGGGCATGGCCACGAAAAGCCCCGAATTCCCCTGGATGACCTTCAGGTCCCTGATGATGAAGCAGTTGTCGAAAATGATGGTTGCGTAAGCCTTGAGTCTCTCGTTGTTCTCCACGGGGAAAACCCGGACTTCAGTAATTTCCATCGCCCCTCCTCCTTGGTGTTTTTTGTCAGAGTGTCTCCGCGTATCGGGAGAAATACCCCTGCTCCGAAAACCTCTCAGCAGCCGTCCTGGCTGCTCCTTCTCCGTCGAAAATTCCGAAAACGGCCGAACCCGAGCCGGACATGAGCGCTCCCAGAGCCCCGGACTCGACGAGACGCCTCTTTACCTCTTCCACTTCCGGGAGCCTGGAGAAAACGACCTCCTCGAAATCGTTCTCCAGGACCTGGCAGACTTCCTCCACCGTGTCGAGGGAAGGGGGGAGGAAAAATTCGTCGCCCACGGATTCCTCTCCTCTGCCCAGGGCACCGTAAGCCCAGGCGGTGGAGACAGACGCTTCCGGCTTCACGACGACGAGGGGAAGGGATGTATTGAGGAGATAAGGGGTGAGCACTTCCCCTCTCCCGGAAACGAGAGCCGGGCGCGACCGAACGAAGAAGGGGACGTCGGAGCCCACACTCAGGGAAAGTTCTTCGAGCTCTTCGAGGTGGACCTCGCCGAAGGCGAGGAGAGAGAGCGCTTTCAGGACGGCTCCCGCGTCGCTCGACCCTCCGCCCAGGCCTGCCCCGGCAGGGATATTTTTCTCAACAGTGATGTTCACTCCGAAATCGCACCCCCAGCGCTCGAAGAAAAGTTCCGCCGCCCGGACACAGGTGTTGTCTCCTCCATCTGGAACAGGAAAAGGCCCTGTTATTTCGAGGGAGACCCCCCCTCCCTTTGTCTTTTCGACCCGAATCCTGTCAAAAATGGAAATGGGTACCATGAGACTCCGAATCTCATGGTACCCATCTTTTCTCCTGTTCAGTACCCGAAGGAACAGGTTGATTTTGGCCGGCGCGAGAAGAGATACGCTTTCCAGTTCATCACCCGTCTCAAACAGCGTTTTTCCCATATTTTAACCGGTGAATCGTTCCTGTCAAGGAGAAACCGCCTCTTCCGCAACGGAGAAGACGAGGCCGTCCTCCCCGCGGGAAACGAGGACCCGGGCTCCCTCCGGCACCTCGCCTGCGATGATTTTCGTTGCCAGTTTATCCAGGAGGTGCTTCTGAATCGCCCTCTTCAGCGGACGCGCGCCGAAGACAGGGTCCCATCCGGCGTCGACGATGAACTCTTTCGCATCCTCCGTCAGTTCCACCTTTATCCTCTTCTCGTCCAGGAGAGCGGAAAGGTTCCTCATCTGGATGTCGACAATCTTCACCAGGTCTTCCCTCGTCAGGTTACGGAAGAGGACGATTTCATCGACCCTGTTGAGGAACTCAGGGCGGAAGTGCCTCTTCAGTTCTTCGAAGACGAGCTCAGAAGCCCTGTCGAAGTCTTTGAGAGCCCACTCCTGAATGATGTGGGAACCGATATTGGACGTCATTATTATAACGGTGTTTTTGAAATCAACGGTCCGTCCCTGATTGTCCGTCAGCCTGCCGTCGTCGAGAATCTGGAGCATGATGTTGAAGACGTCGGGGTGGGCCTTCTCTATCTCATCGAAGAGGATGACCGTGTACGGTCTCCTCCGGACGGCCTCCGTCAGCTGCCCTCCCTCCTCGTAGCCCACGTAGCCGGGAGGAGCACCGATGAGACGGGAAACGGAGTGTTTCTCCATGTACTCGGACATGTCTATCCTCACCATGGCGTTCTCGTCGTCGAAGAGGAACTCCGCCAGTGCCCGGGCAAGTTCGGTCTTTCCCACTCCCGTGGGCCCGAGGAAGATGAAGGAACCGATGGGGCGCTTCGGGTCCTTGAGCCCTGCCCGCGCCCTTCTCACCGCATTGGATACGAGCTCAACTGCCCTGTCCTGCCCGACGACGCGAGCCTTAATCCTCTCCTCCATCTTCAGGAGTTTCATCGATTCAGACTCGAGGAGTTTCGTGACGGGGATTCCCGTCCACCGGGCGACGATTTCCGCCACCTCGTCCTCCGTCACCTCCTCCTTGAGAAACCTCCTTCCGCTGGAGAGTCCGTCAAGCCTCTTCTGCAGGTCGTCGAGCCTCCTCTGGAGGTCCGGAATCTCCCCGTACTTGAGGCGGGATGCCTTCTCCAGATCACCCTCCCTCTCGGCGATTTCCATCTCGTTCCGGCACTCCTCGAGGCGCTCCTTGACACTCCGTATCTCCGAGATGAGGCCCTTTTCCTCTTTCCACTTCTTCTCCAGCTCCTCTTTCTCCTGAACGAGCCGTTCCCTCTCCTCCTCGAGCTTCTTCTTCCTCTCTCTGGAGAGGTCGTCCTCCTCCCGGGAGAGTGCCTGCAGCTCGATGTCGATCTGCATGATTCTCCTCTGGACCTCGTCTATCTCCTGAGGCAGGCTGTCTATCTCGATTCTCAACTTCGACGCCGCCTCATCTATCAGGTCGATTGCCTTGTCGGGGAGGAACCTGTCCGTGATGTACCGGTGAGAGAGAGTAGCCGCGGCAATGAGGGCGGAGTCCTTGATGCGGACGCCGTGATGGACCTCGTACCTCTCCTTCAGACCCCTCAAGATTGCGATGGTGTCCTCCACCGACGGCTCCTGGACGAGAACGGGCTGGAACCTCCGCTCGAGGGCGGGGTCCTTCTCGATGTACTTCCTGTACTCGTCCAGCGTCGTCGCGCCGATGCACCTCAGCTCGCCTCGCGCAAGAGGGGGTTTCAGCATGTTCGACGCGTCGATGGCCCCCTCTGCTTTCCCGGCCCCGACGACGGTGTGCAGCTCGTCGATGAAGAGAATGATTCCGCCTTCGGACTCGACGACCTCCTTGATGACCGCCTTCAGCCGGTCTTCGAACTCGCCGCGGTACTTTGCTCCCGCCACGAGCGCCCCCATGTCGAGGGCGATGATTCTCTTATCCTTCAGGGATTCAGGGACATCGCCGGAGACGATCCGCCGGGCGAGCCCTTCGACGATTGCCGTTTTTCCCACACCCGGCTCTCCGATGAGAACGGGATTGTTCTTCGTCCTCCGGGAGAGGACCTGAATGACCCGCCGTATCTCCTCATCCCGACCGATGACGGGGTCGAGTTTCCCTCTCCGGGCAAGGTCCGTCAGGTCCCGCCCGTATTTTTCCAGGGGCCTGTACTTCGCCTCGGGAGCTTCGTCAGTGACACGGGTGGTGCCCCTCACCTCAGAGAGAGCAGAGAGAATGGCATCCCTCGTGACTCCGTGCTCACGGAGGATGCGGCCGGTTTCTCCTCCCTCCTCCCCCGAAGCAGCCATGAGGATGTGCTCGCAGGAAACGTACTCGTCCTTGAGAGCGGTCATCTCTTTAAATGCCGCCTCGAGCACTTTATCGAGGGCGGGAGATATGTATTTCTGCGTGATTCCCGAAACCTTCGGAATCTTCTCCAGGACCTTATCGAGGTCCGCAAGGATAGCAGGGACAGGAGCCCCCACCTTCTGAACGATTTCCCGCGCCACGTTCTCCTCGTCGGAGAGCATGGCGTGAATGAGATGGGGCACGTCGATTGCCTGATGCCCCTTCACGTCAGATAGATTTTTCGCCTTCTCCAGCGATTCGCGTGCTTTTATCGTCAACCTTTCCGGGCTGATCATTTTTCTCACCTCCTGTATTTATTTCTCGAATTCTGCACAGAGAACGGGAGAAAAAGGCCCCCTTCCCTCGAAAGGGGGCCTCCCAGGGAACTATCTCTTCTTCACGACGACGAACATCCGCCTCATTCCCCTTTCGATGAGGAAGAGGACCGATTTTTCCTTCCTCAACTTTCTGAGGATGTCGCGAAACTCGTCTATGTCCTTTATCGAGGTCCGGTTGACCTGACGGATGATATCCCTTTCCCGGATACCCGCTTCGTCTGCGGGAGACCCGGGCTCCACTCCGGTGACGATGACTCCCTCTCTGTCCTCGATACCCAGGTGACGGGCGATTTCATCGGTGATGTCCTGGACAGCCAGGCCCAGTTCACCGATGACGTCAGCCTTACGGGCCATCGTCTCCTCTTCCGGCATCTCACCGATCTTCACCTTCAGGACCTTCTCTTTTCCGTCCCGAAGGACCTTGATCTTCACCTTCGTGCCGGGTTTCGTTGCAGCCACCAGTGCCGGGAGCTGGTGCGCATCCCTCACCGGTTTTCCGTTGTATTCCACAATGACGTCTCCCTCTTTTATTCCTCCCTTTTCGGCGGGCGAATCCTCGATGACTTCCGTCACGATGACGCCCTTCCTGACGGGGAGGTCGAGAGACTTCGCCATTTCAGGCGTCAACTTCTGGATGTACACGCCGAGCCAGCCCCTTATGACCCTTCCCTTCTCCTTCAACTGGTCGAAAATCTGTTTCGCCATGTTGATGGGGATGGCGAACCCTATCCCCTGTCCCCCCTGGACGATGGCGGTGTTGATTCCCACCACCTCTCCTCTGAGGTTGAAAAGGGGACCGCCGCTGTTTCCAGGGTTAATCGAAGCGTCCGTCTGGATAAAGTCGTCATAGGGACCGGACCCGATGACCCGCCCCTTGGCGCTCACGATTCCCGCCGTGACGGTGTGCTCAAGGCCGAAGGGATTCCCGATGGCCACGACCCACTCGCCCACTTCAAGGGCATCGGAATCTCCCAGCTTCACGTGGGGGAGCTTTCGGTCCGCATCTATCTTTATGAGGGCGATGTCCGTCTTCGGGTCTGTCCCGACCACCTCAGCCTCGTATTCCGTCTCGTCATAGAGCCGGACGGTTATCTCGTCTGCCCTCTCCACCACGTGGTTGTTCGTGAGGATGTACCCGTCCTCCGTCACGATGAAGCCGGACCCCAGGGACCGCCTCTTCTGCTCCCTCGGCAGCCGGCCGAAAAACTCCTCGAAGAACTCCTCAAAGGGGTCCCTCCCGAATGGACTCCGAAACTGCGGGCGCCTGAACTTGATAATCTGCGTCGTGCTGATGTTCACGACGGCAGGCTTCACCTTTTTCACCAGCTCAGGAATCGACATGGGAAGGCCGGGTCCCTCGTGGTGCCCTCCCTTCTTCGCTTCCACGAAGGCTGCGTCGGTTTTCCCCGTGTAAAAGTCGTAGGTCCCGTAGAACGCAAATCCAACGACGAGCCCGAGGACAAGCAGAATCAGCGCAGTCTTTAACCGTCTCATTTCAACTCACCTCCGTCCTTTTTCTGAAGCGCCCGGTCTGAAGGGAGGTTTCCCGGGAGGGAGGGACCTACAATGACGGCGTCCCGCCCTTCTGCTGGGAAATCTGGACGTAAATCATTCTCAACTGGTAGAGGGCCTCCCGGATGAGTCTGTCTTCCTCAGCCGAGAGATTCCCCCTCGTCTTCTCTTCCACGACGCCGAGGAGGTCGATGAAATGCCTGGCCATTTCGAGGTCAGGCGCTCCGGGCTGGACCCCCGGTCCTTCGAGCATCCCGAGAGCGGTCATGGCATACCCGGCGAGGAGATTCACCAGTTCTCCGAAACCCGCCTCCTGACCGAGTAACTTTCTTCCCTCGCGCTCATATATTTTCCTCGCGTCCTTTTCCTGCTGGGTCCTCTCGTACGTAACCCTGCCGGCGTCTCCCGGAGTCTTTTCTCCCCCGCCTGTCTGCGGTTGGCCCTCCTTTCTTCTCTCCTCCCTGGGGGGCTCTTCTTTTTTCACGTCAGTTTTCTCTTCCGGGGCGTCCTCTCTCCCGATTCTCCTCCGGTCAATGACCTTGAACCCCTTTCCCTTTTCCTCACCCATTTATACTCCCACCTCCTTCAGGTTGACCGTTATCTCTCCGTCCACCACGTCCACGAAGAAGTAATCCGACTCCTTCCACTTCAGGGTAATGGGAATCTTCACCTTTTCGTCGATGGTCCTCTTGAGGAAACGGGCGCCGTATTTGATGCTGAACCCCACGGATGCCAGGTACTCCAGTGCGGCGTCCGTGTACTCGATATTCTTCCCGTGCTCCGCCATCGTCTTCCTTATCGATTCGAGGTACATGGCGGCAATCTGTTTCACTTCCTCGAATTCGAGAGGTTTGAAGACAATGACGTCGTCTATCCTGTTGATGAACTCGGGAGAAAACCTGTCTTCCACGAGCTTCATGACGTTGCTCTTGACCGTTTCGTACCCCTTTCCTTCAGTGCCAAAACCGAGGGGTCTCGTCAGCTTCGTGTACTCGGAGGCTCCCAGGTTGGAAGTCATGATGATGATGGCGTCGCTGAAGTAAACCTTCTTCCCCCGTCCGTCCGTAAGCCACCCCTCGTCAAAGACCTGGAGGAAAAGGTTGAGCACCTGCGGGTCCGCCTTCTCAATCTCGTCGAGGAGGACGACTGTGTAGGGGTTATCCTTAATCTGGTTCGTCAGGATTCCCCCTCTTTCAGACCCGACGATTCCCCTGGGCATTCCGATGAGCTTGTCAACAGAAATCGCGCCGTCCCTGTACTCGGACATGTCAATACGGACCATTTTGTGCTCGTCGCCGAAGAGATATTCCGAAAGGGCTTTTGCCATCTCCGTCTTCCCCACGCCTGTGGGCCCGAGGAAGAGGAGGACGCCGTCGGGCTTGTAGAAGTTCTCCTTCAGCGGACCCTTGTTCAGACGGAGGGCGCGGGCCACGGCTTCGATTGCCTCGCGCTGCCCCACCACACGCCGGGAAAGAGCCTCTTCGATGTCTGCAAACCTGTCGATGACGTCCCGCTGAACGATGTCTATGGGCGTCTTCGTTTCGCGGGATATGACGTCCACGATGTGCTCGGGCCTGACGATTTTCTCTTCCTCGTGAATCTCAACCCGGACGCAGGCGGTATCGATCCAGTTAATCACCTTGTCCGGGAGCCTCAGCGAACGGGCGTACCTCTTCGACATGGAAAGGGCCATCTCTATTGCCTGGTCGTCGATGACAACACCGTAGTTCGATTCCAGGCGGGGTTTCAGTCCGTAGAGAATCTCCCGCGTCTCCTCGAGGGTGGGTTCGTCTATCTTGACGACGCGGAAGCGCCTCGCCAGCGCCTCGTCTTCCTGGATTATCTCTTTGTATTCCGTGGTGGTCGTCGCGCCGATCATCTGAACCTCTCCCCGGGCAAGGGAAGACTTGAAAATGTTCGCCGCGTCAGAGGGAACTCCCATGGCGGACCCGGCGCCGATGAGAGTGTGCGCCTCGTCGACGAAGAGGATGATGTTCTTCCTCTCCCGGAGTTCGTTGATAATCTTCTCGATCCTGTCCTCGAACATCCCGCGGAAGACCGTCCCGGCGACGACCGTGTTCATCTGGAGGTTGACGATCTGATAACCCCTCAGCCTTTCAGGGACCCGGTGAGGTTCGAATTCGAGCCTCAACGCCACGCCCTCAACAACGGCTGTCTTTCCCACACCCGGGTCTCCGATGACCATGACCGAATTGGAACGGTCCTTGTGGCAGAGAATCTCGAGGATCATGTCGATTTCCTCGTCCCTGCCGATGACGGGGGGAATCTTCCCCTCCCGGGCCATGAGGTTCAGGTTGACCCCGAAAGTCCTCAGGTTCGTGGGGAGTTCGTACTTCTTCTTTATGTCTTCGAACCGCTCTTCCCGCGTCTTCAGGATGGAACTGAACTTCATGAGCGCCACCGCCGGGTCGATGCCGTAACTCTTCAGGACCCGCGCCGGCACGGAGTGCGTCTCGTGGAATATGGCGATGAAAATGTCGGTCGTCTCAATGAGGTTCCGCCTGTTCCGCTGCGCCGTCTCCCAGGCGATGCGGAAGACCTGTTTCGTGGCCGGGGGAATCTTCATGCCCACGCCGAGATACTGGCGGGAGATGGAGAGGTAATCCTTGAGACTGGAAATGACCGATTCCGCATCGAGGTTGATACCCCTCATCAGATCTCCGAAGAGGCCCTTCTCAACCGAGGAAAAGGCGATGAAGAGGTGCTCGAGCCCCAGGTAGTAGTGGTGGCGACGCTGGGACTCCTCTATCGCCACGTTGAGCATCTTCTGGGCCTTCTCCGAAAGCCTGTCTCTGTAAAAAGAAATCTCCATCATGGTTTGTTAAACCTTCCCTTCAGTAAGTGACCCTCCCTGCCATCCTTTCAAGCCTCTCTATCCTCTCCTCCAGGGGAGGGTGCGTGGAGAAGAGGTTCAGGAGGCTCTTCCCGCCGGAAAAGGGGTTGACGATGAACATGTGGGCGGTGGAGGGGTTGGCTTCCATCCTCCGCGCTGCCGCGTATCCCCCGAGTTTCCGAAGTGCGCTTGCCAGGTAGAGCGGATTCCCGCAGAGCTTCGCTCCCGACTCGTCCGCCAGGTACTCGCGGGAGCGGGAAATCGCCATCTGAACGATGAGAGCGGCGATGGGAGCAAGGATAGCAACCGCCAGGAGCCCGAGTATTCCTCCTCCCTCGTCGTCGTCCCTTCCACCAATGCCGAAGATTGCCGCCCACCGCGCCATGTTCGCCAGCATCATGATTGCTCCCGCAATCGTCGCTGCAACGGCGGAAATGAGCGTGTCCCTGTTCTTCACGTGTGAGAGCTCGTGAGCGAGAACACCTTCAATCTCCTCCCGGTTGAGGAGGGAGAGAAGACCCGTCGTCACTGCAACGGCCGCCTTTTCCGGACTTCGACCCGTCGCGAAGGCGTTGGGAGCGGGATTCGGGACGATGTAGACTTTCGGGACGGGAACACCCCCGGCGTGAGCCAGCTTCCTGACGATTTCGTAAAGTTCCGGGTACTCTGATGGGTCCGCCTCCACGGCTCTGTACATGGCGAGAACGATCTTGTCAGAGAACCAGTAGGCGCCGAAGTTCATCACCAGGGCGAATCCGAAAGCTATGACCATCCCCGACCTGCCTCCGAAGAGATGCCCCACCACGAGGAGGAGTCCCGTCAGCAGTCCGAGGAGCAAAGTCGTTCTCACCGTATTGCCCATACTCTCACCCCTAAAATCAGGTTTTAAAATTCTTCCTTATATTATTATCTTCCCACTTCGAAAATTCTCTTACAAGTTTTCTGAAGTCCGGGTCCGTCGACCGCGGGACCACCACCTTCACCGTCACGTACTGGTCACCTCTCGTCCCGTCCTTCCGGTACACTCCTTTTCCTCTTAATCGGATTTTTTTCCCGGAATCTGTTCCCGGCGGGAGTTTAACCCGCACCGGTCCGTCCACTGTGGGCACCTCGAGAGTTGTCCCCAGGACGGCCTCCGACACGTTTACCGGCAACTCCAGATAGATGTCGTCGCCCTTCCTGGTGAAGTAAGGATGCGGGGCAACGGAAACCGACAGGTAAAGGTCACCTGCGGGCCCGCCGCCTTCTCCGGCTTCACCCTTCCCCGGGACCCTGACCCTCGTTCCTTCATCCGCACCGGGAGGTATCCTCACCTTGACGGTCTCAGTGACGTTTTTTTTCCCTTCACCGCCGCAGAGGGAACATCTGGAGCCGAGGAATCCGGTCCCCCCGCAACTTCCGCACCTCTGCGTGACGGAGAGAAATCCCGTCCTCCGTCCCGTCCTCCCTGTGCCGGCACAGGTTGGACAGGTCCTGCGAGAAGAAGAAGAGATACCCGTCCCTGCGCATCCCTCGCAGGAAACTGAACGGTTCACCGTTATCGTCTTCACGGTCCCCTTCACGGCTTCCTCGAAGGAGAGAAGGACACCGGAGACGATGTCCCTCCCCCTTCTCGGACTCCGTCCAGACCGGGCGCTTCCGAAAATGTCCCCGAAGACGTCTTCTACGTCAAACCCGGAACCCCCGGTGAAGACGTCGAAGATGTCGAATCCTTCGAACCCTCCAAAAGAGCCCGACGTGAATGCCCCTTTCCTCATCGCGTCGTACTGAGCCCTCTTCTTGTCGTCAGAGAGCACCTCGTAAGCCTCGTTTATCTCCTTGAACCTGTTCTCCGCTTCTCTGTCACCCGGGTTCACGTCGGGGTGGTACTTCTTCGCCAGGTTCCGGAACGCCTTTTTTATCTCCTCTTTGGAGGCACTCTCGGAAACGCCGAGTATTTTGTAGTAATCCTTTTTCGGATCCATCGACCGAACCTCGTCTCCTTTCTGCCTCCTTTAGATGTCGAAAAAAAATTCCGGGTGCGGGCCCGGATGGACCCGCACCCCACTTCGTCACGACACGTTGATCTTGATCTGCTTCGGCTTGGCCTCCTCCTTTTTGGGGAGGATGACTTCGAGGACACCGTCCTTGTAGTTCGCCGTCACCTTGTCCTGGTCAATCGTGGCAGGGAGAGTGAAGGACCTCTGGAAGGAACCGTACTCCCTCTCCATGAGGTGGTAGTTCTCCTCCTTCACTTCCTTCTCGAACTTCCTCTCGCCTTTCAGCGTCAGAACGCCGTCCTTCACCTCGATGCTGATGTCGTCCTTGTTCACGCCGGGAAGTTCCGCTTTCACCACCACGCTCTCATCCGTTTCGTAGATGTCTACGGCAGGAGACCAGACACCTCTGGAGAGGAAGTCCTCCCTGCTCCTTATCCTCGCGAAGGTGTCCTCGAAGAGCCTGTTCATCCGGTCCTGAATCAGTGCGAGGTCCCTGAAAGGATCGAACCATCTGACGATCGCCATAGCGCTCACCTCCTTTCAGATTTTTTTGACCTCACCGCTCAATTGGCCTTGTCCTGGTCCTCAATCTCGGCATCAATCACATCACCCTCCTGGGAGGAAGATGCCTGAGACGAGGACCCGCCGGCCGCTTCGCCGGCCTTGGTCTGCTGGTACATAATCTCCGCAATCTTGTGCGAAGCCCTCATCAGTTCGTCGGCGGCGTTCTTCAGCTCGTCCTCGTTCTCCGAGTTGAGAACGCCCCGCGCCTTTGAGAGAGCCTCTTCCACTCTCGACACCTCGTCAGCGGGAAGCTTGTCCCTGTTCTCCCTCAGGGTCTTGTCGATGTTGTAGATGAGGTTGTCCAGGTTGTTCCGGGCTTCGACAATTCTCCTTCTCCTCCGGTCCTCTTCCGCGTGAGCTTCCGCCTCTTTCACCATCTTCTCAATTTCTTCTTTCGAGAGACCCGTCGAGCCGGTGACCGTAATCTTCTGCTCCTTCCCGGTGGCCATGTCCTTGGCGGAGACGTGGAGTATGCCGTTTGCGTCTATGTCGAAGGTCACCTCAATCTTGGGCACACCCCTCGGCGCTGGGGGTATCCCCTCGAGGTGGAAGCGACCGAGAGTCCTGTTGTCCTTCGCCATCTCCCTCTCGCCCTGGAGGACGTGAATTTCCACCGACGTCTGGTTGTCCGCCGCCGTCGTGAAGATTTCGCTCTTCCTCACGGGAATCGTCGTGTTCCGCTCGATGATTTTCGTCATGACGCCGCCGAGGGTCTCGATGCCGAGAGAGAGAGGCGTCACGTCGAGGAGAAGGACGTCCTTCACGTCCCCGGCCAGGACTCCCGCCTGGACTGCTGCGCCGAGCGCAACCACCTCGTCAGGGTTCACGCCCTTATGCGGTTCCTTTCCGAAGAAGTTCTTCACTGCTTCCTGCACCTTCGGGATACGGGTCGAACCGCCGACGAGAATGACTTCGTCGATATCGGAAGGCTTCAGCCCCGCGTCTTCCAGCGCCTTTCTGCACGGCTCGAGCGTCCTTTCGATGATGTCCTCAATCATCGCTTCGAGCTTCGCCCGCGTCAGTTTCATGCTCAGGTGCTTGGGCCCCGACGCGTCCGCCGTGATGAAGGGGAGGTTTATCTCCGTCTCCAGGACCGAGGAGAGTTCTATCTTCGCCTTCTCTGCGGCCTCCTTCAGCCTCTGGAGGGCCATCTTGTCCTGGGAGAGGTCAATCCCCTGGTCCCTCTTGAATTCCTCGATGATCCAGTCGATGATTCTCTGGTCGATGTTGTCTCCACCCAGGTGGGTGTCGCCGTTGGTTGCCTTCACCTCGACGACGTTCTCGCCCACCTCCAGGATGGAGATGTCGAAGGTCCCGCCGCCGAAGTCGTAAACGGCGATGAGTTCGTTCTTCTTCTTGTCGAGCCCGTATGCCAGAGCAGCAGCCGTCGGCTCGTTGATGATTCGGAGAACTTCCAGCCCTGCGATGGTACCCGCGTCCTTCGTCGCCTGCCTCTGGGCATCGTTGAAGTACGCGGGGACGGTGATGACGGCCTTTTTCACCTCTTCACCGAGGTAGGCCTCGGCCGCTTTCTTCAGTTTCGAGAGGATCATCGCGGAAATCTGCTGCGGCGTGTACTCCTTATCACCCACCTTCACACGGGCGTCGTCGTTCGGCCCCCGGACGACCTTGTAGGGAACCATCTCAATCTCTTCCTTCACCTCGTCGTACCGCCGCCCCATGAACCGCTTGATGGAGTAAATCGTGTTCTCCGGGTTCGTGATGGCCTGCCTCTTCGCCACCTGACCCACGAGAATCTGCCCATCCTTGCCGAAGGCAACGACAGAAGGAGTGATTCTCGAACCTTCCTCGTTGATGATGACCTTCGGCTCGCCGCCCTCCATAACGGCGACGACAGAGTTCGTCGTTCCCAGGTCGATTCCGATGATTTTCGACATGTCCTTCCCTCCAGATTGTTATTTTTTTGTCTTTCTCACCAGCTTGAGAATGAAACGGGTCACCGTCTCCGCGTCGAGGGGACGGGTGAGGAACCCGATGGCTCCAGCTTCAAGCGCCCTCGTCCACCTCTCGAGAGAACCGGACTCTGAGAGGAGGAGCGAAGGTACCTCGGAAATGATTTCGTCTATTCCCGAAAAAGAGCCGTACCCACCAGGCGAAAAATCGTCAATGTCGATGAGAGCCAGGTCGAACTCTTCCGGCGAGAAGGCCGACCAGGTCTCCCGGAGGTCGCGAGCGACACGCGCTTCGACTCCGAAATTCTTCAGAGCCTCGAGAATCTCCAGGAGGTCGTCTTCCCTCGTTTTCCGACCTGCTATGTAAAGGACTCTCGCCTGCATCGGATTTCCTCCCGTTTCCGCACCTTTGATTAATCAACCTCCGTGCCACTTACTGAGAGGACAGGGGGAGAAAAGAAAAATCGTGCGAGTTCAATATGTTACGGGATTTGCCCCGGCGAACGCCGGCAGGTGGATCACCCCCACTTCTCGTCGCGGCAATGCCAAAATGGCACACTTATGCCATTTTGGCACATAAGATGTAACGGGCGGGGGTAAACCCCGCCCCTACACATCGTTTCGTCGGTCCGCTGGTTTGTGAACCTCGCGAACCTCGATAACCTCGTGAACCTCGTCGCCCTCCGGCTCCGCTCAGGTCCCACCTTCGACGCTGCTCAGGTTCCACCGCTCTCCTACGATG
>RFHC01000099.1 GCA_003696505.1 Deltaproteobacteria bacterium | reverse complement strand
TATCCGCTCCGAGATGGCTGTCCCCCTCAAGTGGGGAAGAGAGGTTTTCGGCGTCCTCAACCTGGACCACACCGAGACGAACGCGTTCAGGGAGGAGGATCTGGAGGTGCTGGAGATTTTCGGACACAACGCCTCCGTGGCCCTCAGGCAGGCGCTCCTCCTGGAGCAGGTGAGGGAGGGAAGGGAGAGAGAGTGAACCGAATCCTCATCGTGAACGACTTCTGGCCGCTCCTGAAGAGGGTGAGGGAGAAACTCCTCCGAAAGGGGTATGATGTCCTCACCCTGAGGGGGGAGGACCTGCGCCTCTCGAGGGAAGTTCCCTATCCGGACCAGATTCTCGCCGTCATGCTGGGGGACGACGCGTCGACGGAAGAGACCCTGAGGGTTATCAGGTCCCGGCAGAAGGACCCTGTCCTGGCCACGCTCCCCGTTGTCGTCGTGGGGGGCTTCAACGTGGTGGCGCGGGTGGAGTCTCTCTACAGGAGCGGCGCCGACGAGGTCATCCCCGCCGACTTCTCTCTGGAGGAGCTCTGTGCCCGAATCGAGCCTCACCTGAGGCTCCGGAAGGCGTACCTGGAACTCCTCCGGGTGAACGAGAGGCTGAAGGAACTTTCCATGACCGACGACCTCACCGGTCTTCCCAACAGGAGGTGGTTCCAGAGAGATATCCGGAAAGGGGTTGAGATGGCGCGGCGCCTGGGAACCCCCATCTCGTGCATCATGGTGGACATCGATGACTTTAAAGAGATAAACGACCAGTTCGGCCACCGCGTGGGAGATATGGTGCTCGTGAAGTTCGGAAACGCCATGGGGGAGACGAAGAGAGCCTACGACGTGGTGGCCCGGCTGGGTGGGGACGAGTTCGGCTGGATTCTCTTCGACGCCGATTCCCGCTCCGCTCTCAACGCGGCCATGAGGACGAAAAACAGAATAACCTCGCATCCTTTCAGGGTTTTCGACCATCTCATCAATGTGACCGCCAGCTTCGGTATTGCCACGTGCGAGGGTGATTCGTTAGAATCTCACGGCGACCTGATCGAGCGGGCGGACCGCGCCCTCTACGTTGCGAAGGAGAGGGGGAAAAACCGGGTCGTCGTCATGAACGAGAAAGGAGAACCCCGTGAAGAGGGACATATTGAAATATCCTGACCCCCGCCTCCGGAGGAAGGCGGAACCCGTGTCCTCCGTTGACGAGGGAGTGAGGGAACTCATCAGGGACATGTTCGAGACGATGTACGCCGAGAAGGGGGTCGGCCTCGCCGCGACGCAGGTGGGCGAGCCCGTGAGGGTGGTCGTCCTGGACGTCTCCCCCGTGGTGGAGGATGTGGAGCCCTTCGCCCTCGTCAACCCGGAAATCGTCTCCGCGGAGGGGTCTGAAGAGGGGGAGGAAGGGTGCCTGAGCGTTCCCGACTACACGGCCCCGGTAAAGAGGGCGGCCCGCGTGACCGTCCGCGCCCTCGACGAGGAGGGGCAGGAAGTGGAAATCAACGCTGAGGGATTTCTCGCCCGTGCCCTTCAGCACGAAATCGACCATTTAGACGGCATCCTCTTCGTGGACCGCTTGAGCCCCGTGAAGAAGAGCATCTTCCGAAGGAAGTACGCCAAAATTGCCAGGTCGGGTGTGGGGAGTTGAGTGAGGAGAGATTCCGCGTCGTCTTCATGGGGACGCCCGACTTCGCCGTCCCCTCGTTGAAGGTTCTCATCGAGTCTGAAGAGGTCGTCCTCGTCGTTACCAATCCCGACAAACCGAAGGGGAGGGGGAAGAAAGTCCTCCCGCCGCCGGTGAAGGAAGTGGCTCTCCAGGCGGGGATTCCCGTTTTTCAACCCCTCCGGCTCAAGGGGAACGAGGAGGCGGTGAGGGAGATTGCCTCTTACCGGCCCGACCTGATTGTCGTCGTCGCCTACGGGAAGATTCTCCCCCCTGAGGTCCTCTCCATTCCGAAGCTCTTCTGCGTCAACGTCCACGCTTCCCTCCTTCCGAAGTACCGGGGGGCCGCGCCCATCCAGTGGTCCCTCATCAACGGTGAGACGCGGACGGGCGTGACCATCATGAAGATGGACGAGGGAATGGACACGGGTCCCATCCTCCTCATGAGGGAGGAGGAGATTCGCGACGATGACGACGCGGGGACGCTTTCCGGGAGGCTTTCCCTGCTGGGGGCGGAAGCGCTCCGGGAGGCGCTCGACCTGCTCAGGAGGGGAGAGCTGGTCGAGACTCCCCAGAACGACAGCGAAGCCACGTACGCCCCCATGATTTCCAAGGAGATGGGGGAGATAGACTGGAGTCAGCCGGCGGAAAAGGTGAGGAACCTCGTGCGGGGCCTCTCTCCCCAGCCGGGAGCCTTCACCTCCTTCCGGGGGAAGCGATTGAAGGTTCGCAGAGCGGCGGTTGAGGAGATGCCCCTCGATAAGGGACTCCCGCCGGGGACGGTGGCGGACGTCCGCAAAGACGGAATCGTCGTCGCCTGCGGCGACGGGAGCCTCCTCCTGCAGGTGCTCCAGCCCGAGGGGAAGAAGGAGATGGACGCCTGGGCGTTTGCCCAGGGATACCGGGTGAGCCGGGGAGAATGTCTGGGGAGGTGAGGAAAAGAGCGGTTTCTGCCCTCTGCCTCGTGGAGAAGGGAATCTTCTCGGAGAGAGTCCTGGATACCTACCTGGGGAAGGATTCGGGGCTCTCCGACGAAGACAGGAGGCTCTGCGCGGAGATTCTCTTCGGCGTCCTGAGGAGGCGCCTCACCCTCGACCACGTCCTCTCCCGATTCGTGAAAAAGCCCCTCGGAGAGACGGATTCTTTCGTGGCCAACGCCCTCAGGGCGGGTGCCTATCAAATACTTTATCTCGACAGGGTCCCCGACCATGCCGCCGTTTACGAGACCGTGGAGGCGGTGAAGGGGGAGAGGGGGAAGTCGGTTGCCGGCTTCGTCAACGGCGTCCTGAAGAACGTGGCGCGGCAGGGAAAGGGGCTTCTCGAGGGCGACCTCCCCCGGAGTGTCCGCTACTCGCTCCCCGAATGGATGATGGAGCTGGTGGAGAGATACCTCCCCGCGGAGGACGCGGAGGAGTTTTTCCGGAAGTCTCTCGAAAAACCGGGGCGGTTCGTCCGCCTCTCGGGGGGGAGGGAGAGGGAGGCGCGGGAATCTCTCAGCGCGGAAGGGGTCTCCCTCATCCCCCATCCGTGTGTGGAGGGGATATACGCCCTCGAGTTTCCCGGGCCCGTCGAGCGGTTGAGGGCGTTTAAGGATGGTCTCATCACGATGCAGGACCCCGGGTCGTTCCTGGTGGCGAAGGCCGTGGCTTCCCTCTCGTCGGAGCATTTCCCCGATGGGGGGAAGTTTCTCGATGCCTGCGCCGCGCCGGGGATAAAGGCGTCTTTCCTTCGGGAGGCGCTTCCTGCCTGGGCGCTCATGGCGAACGAGCCCTACCGGGAGAGGATGAGGGAGATGGAGAGGAATTTCAAGCGCCTCAACCTGGGGGGAATCGCCCTGAACACCGTTGACTTCACGAAGGAGCCCCCGGCGGGGCTCGTCGGAATATTCGACGTCGTCTTCGTCGATACCCCCTGCACGGGGCTCGGCGTGATGCGCCGAAATCCTGAGGTGAAGTGGCGGGTCCTCCCTGAAGATGCGGGGAGGTTCGCCAGGAAGTCGAGGGCAATCGTCCAGAATGCCCTCCTCTGCCTCCGTCCCGGCGGAATACTCTTCTACTCTACCTGCACGATTACTCCGGAGGAGAACGAGGGTGTGGTGGAGAGCTCCGCGAAGGAGGAGGGAGTGCAGGTCCTCCCCCTGACTCCCTCCGTTGACGGTGAGGGGTTCATCCAGTACGATGGCAGGTATCTCGTCACTCGCCCGGGGAAGATAGAGGGCGACTTCTTCTTCCTGGCGGCTCTTCGAAAAGGAGGGGAGTGAGAGTGAGTGAAATTCTCATCGCGCCGTCGGTGCTTTCGGCTGATTTCTCCCGTCTCGGGGAAGAGGTGAGAGCTGTCGAGGCGGGGGGCGCGGACCTCATCCACGTGGACGTGATGGACGGGCGGTTCGTCCCGAACATCACCGTCGGGCCCCTCGTCGTGCGTGCCTTACGGGGTGTGACGAACCTTCCCCTGGACGTTCACCTGATGATTGTGGAACCGGAGAAGTTCGTCGAGGAGTTCGCCCGGGCTGGGGCGGACATCATTACCGTCCACGCCGAGGCGTCGACGCACCTGCAGAGGACCCTCAGGCAGATTCGGGAACTGGGGGCGAAAGCCGGCGTCTCCCTCAACCCCCACACGCCCGTGGACGTTCTCGAGTGGGTCCTTCCCGACGTGGACCTGATTCTCATCATGACGGTGAATCCCGGCTTCGGGGGCCAGGCCTTTATTCCGCAGATGCTCGAAAAGATTCGGAGGGTGCGGACCCTCGTGGACGGGTCCGGATTCGACGTGGACGTGGAGGTGGACGGCGGGATAAAGGTGGACAACGTGTCAGAGGTTGTCCGTGCCGGCGCGAACGTCCTCGTCTCCGGGTCGGGTATCTTCGGCACCTCCGATTACGCCGCCACCATCAGGGAGATGAAGAAGCGGGCCCTCCAGGTGGCGTGACGCTCCCCGCCCAAACCCTGTGCGTTATTTCTTTTTCTGGTTTTTCCGGATGTTCGGAGGCTCTTATGCTCGGAGGCTCGTCGGTCCGCCGGTTCTGTAATTTGCTGATAACAGATTCCGCAATCCGATATCCGGATTCCGCATTCATCCGGATGTTCGGATGCTCCGATGCTCTGATGCTCGTCAGTCCACTGGTTTTGTAATTTACC
>RFHC01000098.1 GCA_003696505.1 Deltaproteobacteria bacterium | reverse complement strand
TTCAAAAGCCCGGCGATTCGCCGTCTCGTACGTCCTCCGCCACAAGGTTTCTTTAACTGAAGTTTGGCCCTCCTTTTCGGGAAGGGAAAAGCCGTGTTATGTTCGTTACCGGTGGTTGACACAAAGGAGGTGGAGGTGGAGATGCCTAGTCCCCGGTTCTTCCGCTGGATGCTCAACCTTTATCCCCCTTACCTGGGCGCGGGCGTCAGGGTCCGGCGCGTCTCTGACGACTACAGGGAAATCGAAGTGGAGATGCCCTTGAGGTTTTACAACCGGAACTACGTGGGGACCCACTTCGGCGGGAGCCTCTACTCCATGGTGGACCCCTTCTACATGCTCATGCTCATCAAGAACCTGGGTCCTGACTACATCGTCTGGGACAAGGCCGCGTCGATAGAGTTCGTCAAGCCGGGGAGGGGGAAGGTGCGGGCCCGTTTCTCCCTCGATGAGGAGACCATTCGAGACATCCGGGAGAAGGTGGAGGGCGGCGGGAAATACCTTCCCACCTTTCACGTGGACGTGGTGGACGAAGAGGGGGACGTGGTTGCCCGCGTCGAGAAGGTCCTCTACGTGAGGAAGAAAAACAGGTAATCTCTCCGTTCCCCCCAACAGGTTGTCTTTTGATAAATGTCCCCCCGGTCCTTTCTCTTCTCCGTCAGGCTCCCTTTTCCCACGGCATGACCCCGCCGGGTACGACGGTGAAGAGGGGATGGGGCTTTGGGCTTGTGACTCCTGAGAGGATTTTGAACCTTTCCCGGTCACGCGTTTTCAGCTTTTCCAGGAGATGCTTCTGCTCAAAGAGGAGCTGACCCTCCGTTACGGGTATGGGTGGATTTCGCTTCTCCGGACCGAGGCGGGACCGGTCGAACCGGTACCCGCGCCGCGAGGCCTCATCGCAGACGGCGTGGAGGTAGGAGGTCAGGGCGCCGACGGGGTCGTCCTGCTCCCGGAAGCGGTCAAGCTGGGGGTGGTGCCTGTACCCCCGTGTTCTCCCCTCGAGGACCGCCTTCGCCAGGAGGCCCTCCCGCCAGAAGGCGACGAGTCCTTTCGCGTCCAGGTATTTCGGGTGGAGGGACCAGAGCCTCACGGGTGTGTCCTCCTGAGGGGGTGCTTCGTCACGCGTGGTTCCGCAGTTTCAGTTCGATGGGGTGGGGGTTCAGGTAGACCTGGTTTTCCAGGTACTCCTTCCCGTACTTCTTCACGTAGTGCTTCACGAGGGTGATGGGGACGATGAGGGGGACCTCCCCCCTTCTGTAGCGCTCGACCAGGTCGAGAAGTTCCTCCTTCTCCCACGATGAAAGCTCTTTCTTGAAGTGTCCCATGATGTGGTGGAGGACGTTGGCGTTCTTCGCCGGCGTGGCTTTCCGGGAGAGAGCATCCATGAGGAGCTTCTCGTACCGGTCGAAGAGTTCGGTGGGGCGGAGTTTCTTAGCTTCAGCCACGAGTTTCCCCATGGCGCGGTAGTGTGTGGGGCTGTGGGAGAGAATGAGAAGTTTGTGAGCGGTGTGGAATTTTACGAGGTTTCCCCTTTTCTTTCCCGCCTTCAGACAGTTTCTCCACCGCCAGAAGGTGAAGACCCTTTCGATGAAGTTCTCCCTGATTCCCTCGTCGTGGAGCCTCCCGTCATCTTCCACGGGCACGCGGGGAAAGTGCTCGATAAATGTCCGGGCGAAAAGGCCGACACCCTGCTTCCTCACGACGCCGTCGTCACAGAAGACCTGTATCTGACGCAGACCGGAACTGGGCGACCCGGTTTTGAAGATGAAACCGCACAGTTCTTCCTGTTCTAACTCCCGGACCTTCTTCCTGGCCCAGGTGAGCATCTTCTCCGTCAGGTCGACCTTCGTCTCCGTCGTGACGAGACGGGGGTTTTCGAGAGACCCTGCCAGATGCATCGATTCCCTCGGCACGGGGAGACCGCACTCCACTTCCGGGCAGACGGGGACGAAGTGGAAGTACCGCCCCAGGGTATCCCTGATGAACCTGTCCAGCTTGTGCCCCCCGTCGTAACGCACTTTTTCTCCCAGGAGGCAGGCGCTCACGCCGACTCTTATCCTCTCGTTCCCCTGCATGTTTCCAATTTTACCTGGTCTCGCCGGCCCTGGGGCGTCTCTTTTCCCCGAGCGAGAAATTCGCGGAGCTCCTCACGGGATGGCCTCTGCCTGGTACAATGGGAGAGCGCGCGAAACAGGAACTGAAAAAGGGAGGAGCAGATGATTGAGGGGCTTGCCTCGCTATTGGGAGGGGTCATCCTCGTGTTCTGGAGCGCCGACCGTTTCGTCACGGGGGCTGCCGCCACGGCGCGGTGTCTGGGCATTCCCTCGCTCCTCATCGGGATGGTGGTGGTGGGGTTCGGCACGTCTGCACCGGAGATTTTCATCTCCGCCGTTTCCTCTCTCCAGGGCAACCCGGGAATTGCCGTGGGGAACGCCTGGGGATCGAATATCGCGAACATTTCTCTTATCCTCGGTGCTTCGGCACTGGTAAGGCCGATTGAGGTAAGGTCAGGAGTCCTCAAGAGAGAGCTTCCGGTACTTCTCGCGGCCACGGGGCTCGCGGCGTTTCTGTTTCGGGACGGGATGCTGAGCAGGTCCGACGGGTGGGCTTTTCTCGGTGTCTTTTCCGCGCTCCTCGTCTGGAGCGTCTTCGAGGGGACAGTGAGAAAGGGGGACGCACTTGAGTCTGTCGTGGAGAGGGAACTTGACGAGGCGGCCCTCTCTCTTTCGAGGGCGGTGCTCTTGACGGCAGGAAGCCTCGTCCTCCTCCTCGTCAGTTCGAAACTCCTCGTCTGGGGGGCGGTGAGACTGGCGCGTGCGGGTGGGGTCAGCGACCTCGTCGTCGGGCTGACGGTCGTGGCTCTCGGCACCTCGCTCCCCGAACTCGCCTCCTCCCTTTCGGCGGTGAGGAAGGGGGAATTCGATATCGCCCTGGGCAACGCCATCGGATCGAATCTTTTCAACACCCTGGCGGTGGTGGGGATTGCGGGAGTTATCAGACCCGCTTCTCTTCCGC
>RFHC01000097.1 GCA_003696505.1 Deltaproteobacteria bacterium | reverse complement strand
AGGTTAACTGCGCGGCCATCCCGTCAACCCTCCTGGAGTCAGAGCTCTTCGGATACGAGAAGGGAGCCTTCACCTCGGCCGTGCGGAAGAAGAAAGGGAAGTTCGAGGTGGCATCGGGAGGGACCATCTTCCTCGACGAGATATCCGAGATGTCTCCCCGCCTCCAGTCGAAACTCCTCCAGGCAGTCCAGGACGGGTCTTTTTCTCCTGTAGGAAGCGAGAAGGACGTCGAGGTGGACGTCCGAATCATAAGCGCCACCAACCAGGACCTGGAAAGGGCAGTGAGGGAAGGGAATTTCCGGGAGGACCTCTTCTTCCGCCTCAACGTCGTGAACATCCACCTCCCTCCTTTAAGGGAAAGGAAAGAGGACATCCCGGCCCTTGCGGGGTACTTTCTCCAGAAGTTTTCCGACATGTACAACAAGAAAGACGTGAAAATCAGCGACTCCCTCATGGAGCGCTTTATTGAATACGACTGGCCGGGGAACATCAGACAGCTCGAAAACTTTGTAAAAAGAATTGTCATCATGGGCTCGGAGGCCATCGTCCAGAGCGAACTCTCCGTTCCGCAGAGGGCGGCGATGAGCCTGGCCGAACCTGTTGACAACGTCGTTGCCATGGATCCGCTCCGGAGGGCAACGGACGTTCCAAAGGGAAATGGGGGGAACTTCGAGGACATCGACCACCTCATCGAGAACATCGACCTGACCCAGGAGGTCATCCCCCTCAAGGAGATTGCCAAGGTGGCTTCTCAGAGGGCGGAAAGGCTTGTGATCGAGAAGGTTCTCAATCACGTCCGGTGGAACCGGAGGAAAGCTGCGAAGATACTGGATATTTCTTATAAGGCGCTCCTTTACAAGATGAAGGAGTGCGGAATCGTCGAAGACTGAATTTTTCGTACTGTAAAAGTTATAAATGTTTGATTTTTAAGGGGAAATAGAGATTTCCCGTGGCGGTAGCCTGCAATTTGGGAGGTAAAATGGACTGGTACCTGGTTTTCACAAAGCCGCGCGACGAGTCGAGGGCGTTGAAAAATCTCCTTGAAGGTGGAGTCCCCTGTTACCTCCCCCTCCTCAAGCGCTCGACTGTGAGGAGAAACGTCCTCCTCTCCGTGGTTGAACCTCTCTTTCCCCGCTACCTCTTCGTGCAGGCCGACCTGGAAAACGATTATTACAAGATAAAGTACACCCGCGGCGTCTGTGGTTTCGTCGATTTCGGAGAGGGTCCCGTCAGGGTGGACGATGAAATCATCGAGGAAATCCGGCGACGAGAAAAAGACGGATTCATTGAAATGGTCTATAAGAAGAGGCGCTTCAGGAAAAACGAGAAAATCGCAATCAAGAGGGGGCTCCTCAAGGACCTGGAGGTGGTCTTCGACGGTTACCTCTCCGGGGACGAGCGTGTCTCGCTCCTCCTGAACAGCGTCTCAGCGAACATCAAACTCAACGTGCCCAGGCACTTCCTCTAATTTTTCCCTGCCGGGGCGGGAAGGGGTTACTCGGGAATGTCTAAAGAAAGGGGAATATTTTTAATCGTTTTCTTCCTCGCCCTCTCTCTCGTTTTTTCAGGTTGCAGCGCGAAGAGGGAGATGGTGAAGGACAGTCCCGTTAAGCCGGAGAATTCTTCCCGAGAGGCGAAAACAGAGGGAGGCGGAAAGGTATCCCTCGATTCAGCGAAAACAGAGGGAACCGACGCCTACCGCATCGGTCCGGGTGACGTCCTCCACATTTCCGTCTGGAACAACGAGGAGTTGACCCAGGACGTCATGGTCCGGCCGGACGGGAAGATATCCCTCCCCCTCATCCAGGACGTGACAGCCGAGGGCTTCACGACGGAGGAACTGAAGAAAATCATCGAGGTGAGGCTGAAAGAATTCATCATCGAACCGGTGGTCACCGTTGTCGTGAGGGAGGTGAACTACCCCAAATTCTTCATCATGGGGGAGGTGGCTCACCCCGGGACGTATCCCCTCAGGGAGAAACTCACCCTCCTTCAGGCCATTTCTGTTGCCGGCGGCTTCACGCAGTTTGCCTCTCCCTCGAGAATCGTCCTCATCAGGAGGAAGGGGAATTATCAGGAGAAGGTGACCGTCAATTACTACAAGATTCTCAAGAGCAACCCGGGGGAAGAGAACGTCATCCTCAAGCCTGGAGACACCATCATCGTCCCCTGAAAAGTGAGGAAAGTTGAGAAAAGCGCTTCTACCACTAATGATTGCGATGTGCGTCGTGGTTTCCCTGCCCGTTAAGGCGATGGAGTTCGAGGTGAGGCCCTCTGTGACCACCTCTCTCGTCTGGAGCGACAACGTGGAAAACGAATCGGTTAACCCGAAGGAAGACATCTACGGGGTCGTCACTCCCTCTCTCTTCTTCCTTTTCACGGGTAAGAACTCCTCCCTCTCCCTCGGGGGAAGCGTCTCCGGAGAGGCCTACAGGAAATTCGACGAGTTAAACGACGTGAATTCTTCTCAGAGGGTGAACGTGGACTATACCGCCTCTCTTTCTGAGAGGTTTCAGCTTTCCCTCTCGGGGGGGTTTAGCTTTACCCCGAGGGCGGTGGAAACGGATGTCACAGAAGGGACGACCCCGGAGGGGGCCCCTCTGGAAGTGACACGAAGGTCTGACAGATACACCTGGTCGGCGGGACCGACCGTGACGCTCGTCTATTCTCCCCGGACGAGGGTCTCTTTTTCCGGGAGGTACTCGACGATACAGTATTCGAAGGATATAGATGTGACCGACTCGGTGACGTATTCCGGGAGTGTCCGGCTGGAGAGGACCGTTTCCCCCCGCCTCTCAGCGGGGATAGAAGGAGGATATTCCACCACCGATTACGACGAGGGAAACGACGCGAAAGTATACTCGCTCCACGCCGTCGCAAACTACGCTTTTTCCCGCGCCACCAATTTCTCCCTCTCCGCAGGCATTTCCGCCCTCGACGAGGAGGTTGGTGGAAGGTCCTACGATTTCACCGGGTCCGGGTCCGTTTCATTCAGGCCTTCGGAAGAGATTTCCGTCACGGTTTCCGGGAGGAGGAGTTTCACGCCGGGAGGGTCGTTTGGAAGGTCGACGAGGTCCGACGAGGGGAGGGGAGATGTCCGATACGAGAAAGGTAAGGTCACGGTCACCGCGGGAGGGTTTCTCCGCTCATCCATCTCGGAGGATGAGGAGGAGGACCTCTTCACGACGGGTGTCTCGGGGAGGGTAGAGTTCCGGATTCTCACTCACACGTCCGTCTTCATCTCCTCGAGTTACGTGGACCAGGAATCACGCTCCACGGTTGGCGAGGACATCAGGACGACGCGGGTGATGGTGGGATTCAGCTTAAGAGGAGTCCTCTGAGGCAGGAGAAGAGATGGCGCTGAAGAAGAACATGGAAGTGTCAGACTGGATTGAGCTTTTCCTGAGGAGAAAGTGGTTCATCATCTTCTCCTTCCTCATCATCACCTTCGGCGCATTCGCGTACTGCGTCGTGGCTCCCGAATACTACACCTCCTCGACGACGATCCTCATCATTCCTCAGAAGATACCCGAGGATTACGTGAAGAGCACGGTTACCTATCAGATCGAAGCGAGGCTTAACACCCTCAAACAGCAGATCCTCTCCCGGACGAGGCT
>RFHC01000096.1 GCA_003696505.1 Deltaproteobacteria bacterium | reverse complement strand
TGTCCCCCCGCCATGACGGCACCCGCCTCCCGGACCTTCTCCGCCGCCCCCGAGAGGATTCCCTCAAGGAGGCGAAGGGGGAGGAGGTTCGACGGAAAGAGAACGACGTTGAGGGCGAGGAGAGGTTTCCCCCCCATGGCGTAAACGTCTGAGAGAGCGTTTGCCGCCGCGATTCGTCCGAACCACACCGGGTCATCCACGGGAGGCGTGATGAAATCGAGGGTGGCAACGAGACACTTCCCTCCTTCCCTCCTCAGGACCGCAGCGTCGTCGGCCGTGCCGGTCCCCACGAGGAGGTCGGGAGACCCGGGGAGGTCAAGGCGGGAGAGCAACTCCGACAGGACCGTCGGAGAGAGTTTCGCCGCTCACCCGCAGGTCCTGGCAAGACCGGTGAGGGTCTTCTTTTTCAGAAATTTTCGGAACATCTCACTCCTCGTTCCGCCCTTTCTCTTTTTCCCTTTCCCTAATTGCGAACCTTGGAGCAGCTTCCGCCACGGCGGAAATCGCATCCTCGAGCTGACCCAGTTCCCTCGGGTCAACCTTCAACCTCACGTAGAGGACGCTCTTTTCCGGGGTCAGCGCCATGTGGACAAGGCCCTTCCCGCTGATTCTCTCTGCCAGCTCGAGGAGTCCATCCACGTCCCTGTTCCTCATCCTGTAGAGGAGAGTGAACTCCTCTCCTCCCAGGGTCACTCTCTCTTCCCGGAGAAGATCTCTGTTGTAAATCTTTATCTTCTTCCCTCCCCTCCTCCTCAGGGCGTGAACCTCGTTCCACGCCTTTCCCCTCAGGTAGAAGAGGACGTCGAGACGATCGTATCCCGTCGTGAAAAGGGCGATGGGAAAGTAGAGGAGACTCTGACGGGGGAGGGTGAAGAGGGACGCGTGCACCCGGTTGAACCCCTTCACGGCGAACTCGCCGGAAAATCCTATTACCCCTCCCAGCCAGGTGTAGGTCTGGTCCTTCGGCTTGAGCGCCTTTTCCAGGGCAGCCGCAGACTCTCTGATAAAGGTGAGGTTTTTCCTGTACCCGACGTAATAGGAGACGGCGATTCCCGCGGAGACGATGATGAGAAGAATGAACCAGGTGCTACTTATCGATAAATTCAACGGATTTTATCCCCCCGAACTTCATGAACTCCTCGGCAAGATTCTCCGTTATCTTCTTCTGGACGAGCCAGGCGATGGGGACGCAGCCGGCACAGGAAGGATTCCGCCTCCGAAAGTCGATATTGATGATAAGTTTCCCCGTAACTTCGTTGAAGTCGACGCTCCGGACGAGTCCCAGGTCGAAGACGCTCATCTCCGTCTCCGGGTCCTTCACCCTCTTCAGAATGTCGATGATTTCTTCCCTTCCTGGAATCACTGGAGTGCCTCCAGCAGTTTCTTTCCGATTTCTTCAATTTTATCACGGGGCGTCCGTCCTCCCGGGAAAAAGGGAACCTCCACGCGGGGGAAACTGCTGAGCGAAGGCGGAATTTTCGACCCGGCAGAATCGGATAGGCCCACTTTATTGAGGACCACCAGGTCAACGGGGACGGAGAGGTCCCTGAGGGACTCGACGATTCTCTCCCCCTCTTTGAGGGAGAGCTCATCCTCGTTCAGGACGAGGACCTTCCTGCACAGGTCCCGGTCCCGGAAAAGCTCCACCATCCGCCTGGCCATCTCCTCGTGCTCGGAGAGCTGGGCGAAAACCGGGTCGTCCTCCACCGTTGAGGGAACGTTTTCCCCCAGCGCCTCCCCGTTGATGTGGAGTATCTGGGAGCGCCTCTCGAGAATCTTTCTCCTCAGAATCTTCAACTTCTCAATCCACATCATCGTGGACACGGGGAGGGAAAATATCCTCACCATGAGGCCCGTCGGAGGAGTGTCGATGACGATGTAGTCCGCCTTCTCCCGCCACCGGACGATGAGGTCGTCCATGGCAGAGACGAGGGAAAACTCCTCCATCCCCGGGGAGTGTTTCAAAACGTCGAACATGCTTTCTAAATTGATTATCTGGAGGTGGCGGTACGTTTCTTTCATCTTTCTCGTCGTCTCCCGGAGGAACTCCCTCAGGTACCCCTCAACGTCGAACTCCTCCACCGTCAGATTCTCCCCCACGGACACCGGCCCTGACCGCGGGGAGACGGCGAAGAAGTCGAAGAGGTTGTGTGCAGGGTCGACAGAAGAGAGGTAGGTGATGTGCCCCGACCGGGCCAGAGAAGTGGCCAGGGAGCAGGAAAGCGTTGTCTTTCCCACTCCTCCTTTCCCGAGAAAGAAGAAGAGCCCTTTCATCAGCCGAAATCCAGGGTGCTGAACCAGTCCGCGAAAACGTCGTCCAGGTTCCCCGACCGGGAAAGCATAACCTTAATTTCTCTCTCCAACGAGGGGAGAAGCGAGAGGCCAATGAAGGAAGGGGGCGCCGGGAAGCCCGCCAGCGCCCCCAGGAGTATCACCGTAAAGGCGTTCTCCATCTCTTTCAATTCCGCCTCGAGGACCGACGTGCTCGTGGCGGCAAAACCCTTCGCGAAGTCGCGGAGGGCGTCGATGAAGCGCCTTATCAGGCTCACGACCCCTTTTCCACCTCCGGTTCGCCCACGACCTTCTCCTCGGGCTTGTAGAAGTCGTAGATGAGGAGGAAGTTCAGGGCGAGCATCACGACCATGATTGCGCCGAGGATGACGGCCTGGACCGGGTTCTTCGCGTAGAAGGTGGGGACCGCGACAATCAGGTACCAGATCATCGCCAGGGTCACCGTCACCCAGAGGAAGAGGGCGGGAATGAGGACGTTCATTCCCTTCGCCTTCTGAACCCGGATTGCCCAGGCTGCCCCGGTCATGAGCGCGATGGAAGCGAGCATCTGGTTCGCGCCTCCGAAAGCGGGCCAGATCACCGTCCAGGCACCCGTCCAGGCGAGCCCGATACCGATGAAGGCAGGGATGGCCGACGCCACCCACCGGTTCGTGATGAACCCGTAGAACCCGGGAGACGTGTCCTTGAAGGGCTCAAAGATTTCCGAGAAGGTGTAGCGCGCGAGCCTGTTCGTCGTGTCGAGGGTCGTCATCGCGAAGGAAGCCACCCACATCGATGCGAGGATGACCATGAATTCCTTCGGGAGCCCCAGGACGGAGTTCGCCGCTTCTGCGTAGGACTTGGAGAAGATTCCGACGGGACCTCCCACCGACTTCGCCGCGCCGATGTAGTTGTTCGCGAAAGCGGAAGCTCCCCCTGCGAGAGCCGCCGTCTTCTCAGGGGAGAGCACCTTCATCCCGAAGGTGGCGATGGCAACGACGACGAGAGTCGAGAGGAACCCTTCTGTCAGCATTCCTCCGTATCCGACGAAGAGCCCGTCTTCTTCCGAAGAGAGCTGTTTCGACGAAGTCCCCGATGCGACGATGGCGTGGAACCCCGACAGAGACCCGCAGGCGATAATGAGAGGAATGACGGGCCAGAAGGGCGTCGGTTTCCCTCCGATGATGGGCGCGCTGTAGACGGTGACGGCCGGCATCGTGACGGCTTTGAAGGAAAAGAGGATGGCGATGCCGCCGATTATGAGCCCGCCCACCAGGAGCCAGGCGTTCAGGTAGTCACGGGGCTGGAGCAGAACGTGGACGGGAATGGAAGCCGCCACAATGATGTAGACGAAGAACACCGCGAGCCAGGTTTTGTACCCCGCCTTGATGGGGAACATCTTTCCGAAGTAGATGGCGGCGATGAGCATGATGATTCCGATGACCGTGGCGAGGCGGAAGTTCATTTTCACCCGGTAGAGGAGGACGCCGAGAATCAGAGCCGCGCCGATTTTCAGGATGTAGGAAGTGGGCACGGCCGGCTGCTTCACGAAGAGTTTGCCCAGAACGGCTCCAAATGCCGCGACGACGAGAATGAGGACGAAGAAAATGAACCAGGCAAAGGCGTAACCCGTCCTCTTCCGGATGATTTTCCCGGCAATCCACTGAACCGAGTGCCCGTCGTACCTGACAGACGACATGAGGGACAGGTAGTCGTGGACGGCGCCGATGAAAATGTTTCCGAGCCATACCCAGGCGAGAGCGGGAAACCATCCCCATGCCAGGGCAATTGCCGGTCCCACGATGGGAGCCGCCCCCGCAACGGAAGCGAAGTGGTGACCGAAGAGGACGTACCGGTTTGCCGGCACGTAGTCCACCCCGTCGTAGAGACGCTTCGACGGGACCTCCTGAGTGGGCTCACCGACGACGCTTCGCTTCAGGTACTTCCCGTAAGTGTGATAGAGCACGAAATAAAGGAGGAGACCTGCTGCAATGAGAAGTGTTGAATTCATCTTGCACCTCCCCTCTCCGAATTGACCGGTTGGTATCTTCCGGCCTGAAACATTATTTCCTCTATTTAGATATTTTTCCCCCGAATTGATGAAATTATATCAGAAAAAAGTCTCATTTTCGCCACCCTGAATTAGAGCCCCAGGGGCTCGCAGACGATGAGGACCTCGATGCGAGAAGCCGGCGGGCACTTCTCCAGGATGGTCGTGACGTTGCATATCCTCTGGGGAGATGAACAGTCGGCGCAGATACCCGTCTTCGCGCAGGGGGTGTCGTAGCCCAGCCTTTTCGCGTTCATGGGAGCCACGTAATCCTTTATCCTCTTTATTCCCCTCTCCACGTCGAGGACGATTTTGTTCCCCCCGGCAACGACGAGGGTCCTTCCCGGGCCGAATGCCATGGCGTTGACCCGATTCCCCGTTCCGTCAATGTTGACGAGCTTCCCGTCCAGGGTGAGAGCGTTTGTGGATGTGAGGAAGAGGTCGCAGGACTGCTGTTTTCGCCTTATCTCATTCCTCTCCTCCGGCGAGAGGTCAGGGAGCCCGTGATTGAGGAGCTCCTTCCCGCTCTCTTTGAGCGCGGCGAAGATTCCGAGTTCCGCCACCGTGAGGGAACCGCCGAAACCGACAGACGATGCCTCCCGGCACAAGGAGAGGACGTAATCCCTGGCTTCCTCCTTCGTGTCGACTACCTTCACTGAGAATCTGTTCTTCTCCAGATTTTTCGCGCACTTTTCCGCCAGAGCGCGGTAGTGCCACCGGTAGAGTTCGTCCCTCTTGCTCATGTCCCACCTCCCGGGTCTTCTTCCACCATACCCTTCTCGAGAAATATTTTCCTCATCTCCTCCGGGATGGGGTAGGGTTTTCCCTCCCGGTAACGGTACATGACCTGGACGGACTCCCCATCCGCAACGAGTTCTCCCGTCTCTTTCTTCCGTATCTCGTAGAGGAAGGTAAAGCTCGAATTTCCCACTTCCCGCACACCGATGGAAACGACCAGCTTCTCCCGGAAGAAAGCGGGAGCCCGGTAATTGATTGTGATTCTCGCGATGATGAAGCTCGCTCTCCGGAATTCCTCGTGCTGACCGAAGAGAAACTCCCAGAAGTCGGAGCGGGCCTCCTCCAGATAGGAGAGGTATACGGCGTTGTTGACGTGGCGCATCATGTCCACGTCTCGAAACCGGACTCTCACTTCAGTGCTGAAAGGAAACCTCACAGTCATCCCTCCCTCCCCCGGTGGAGGATGGAAGCCGCGAAAGACACTGCCGACAACGTTGGAGTATCGTACCACACGTCGTAGTGAAGAGTCTTCCCCCGGAATCCCTCGAAGAGTTCGAGGAGGAGCGCGAGGGAGGAAAAACCGCAGACGTTGTAGCGGTCACCCACCTTCTTGACCTCCCCGAAGAACCCCTCCGGGTCTCCCCTCTCCAGAGCATCGAGGAGAACACGGTCGTGCTCCCGAAACTGATACTCCATAAACTTCGCCGGGTCGCGGTGTCCGAACTTGGGACCCACGTGGGAGAGGTCGACCCCCGCGACGACGAGCCATCTCTTCCTCGGAGAAGAGAGGATTTTCCTCAATCTGGTGAGGAAGAGCGCCACCGCCGGAATCTGAGAGGGACGCGATGCCACATCGAGAAAGCGGGAGAAGTTCCCGCAGAGGACGGGGACGACGGCGAAATCCTTTCGGCGAAAGACGTATGAAAGGAAGAGAACCTGAAACGCCACGGAGTGCTCGAACCGGAAGGGAAAGTCCGACGGGGCTATACCCTTTCCCCTCCAGAGGAAATCGACTGCCTCCCTGTCGGTCTTCACGACTCCGAAGGGAGTCTCGAAGTCCTTTCGTGTCAGGCAGAAGAGGTCCTCCCCCAGGTAGTGGCCCGTGCAGAGGAGGAGGACAGAATCGACGTCCATATTTCTCACCGCCGAGTAAGCGACTCCGTATGCGGGACCACCTACCCTCAAATCAATGTGGGGAACCACTAAAGCCGCCACGTTTTCCGGCACGGCACCCCTTTCTCCCTCACCGAGGATTTTCTTCACGAACTCCTCAGCCTCTTCTCTTCCGGCAGGGTATGCCGTCCCCGCGTGTGAGGGAGGACGGGAGGGGAGGAGAGAGTACTCCTCGACAGCCCTTTCCAGCGCCCGGCGGTACTTCTCCGTGTCGAGGAGAAACCTCTCTTCCATTTCGACGACG
>RFHC01000095.1 GCA_003696505.1 Deltaproteobacteria bacterium | reverse complement strand
GTCGACCCCTCATCACATACACCCTCGAATTCCTCTCCCGATTCAACGTGAGGGAAGTGGTTATCAACCTCCACAGGATACCGGGAGCGGTCCGGAGCAAGGTGCTCGAGTGGGGGAAGTTCCCCGGCAGGGTCTCTTTCGTCATCGAACCGGAAATTCTCGGGACGGGAGGAGGAATCAGAAACGCCCTCCCTCACTTTTCCGGCGCAGAGGAGGTCATCGTCGCAAACAGCGACACCATCGTCGACTTCGACCTGGAAAAAGCCCTGGCGCACCACAGGAAGAGGAAAAACCTCGCCACCCTCGTCCTCTTTCCTCTGAGGGAGAAAAGATACACGCCCGTTTACACGGACGGGAAGAACTCTCTCCTCTCCATCGGCGCCCCGTCACAGGGAGAAGGTCCTTTCTTCTTCACCGGCGTCTCCATCCTCCGGAGAGAGTTCATCGAGCGAATCCCGCCGGGGAAAAGGTGCCTCATCCGGGATGGTATCCTCCCCCTCGTGAGGAAAGGGAAGGGAGCCGGAGGATTCGTCACAGAGGGGAACTTCATGGAGTTCGGGACGCCAGTAGACTATCTGGAAAACACCCTTTTGCTCCTGGAGAAAGCCTCGCCCCCTCTTCCCGGCCTCGAGTCCGCGAGGGTAATCCCTCCTGCGTGGATATCGCCCGGCGCAAGGGTGGAAGACGGGGCCACCGTGGGTCCCGGCGCCGTTCTCGAGGAAAGGTCAAAGGTAGGCGAAGGAGCGAAAATCTCTCACTCCATCGTCTGGCCAGGAGGGGAAGTCCCCCCGGGTGACACCGCAGACGGGGTCATCGTCACTCCCCACCGAATCGTCTCCGCGCGCGAACCCTCTCCATGAGGGGGACGAAGTTTTCCCCCGGAGTGATTGTGCCGAGGATGACGGTCCCTCCACCTGTGACGCGTTCCATCCGCGAGGGTATTCCCGCCAGAGCCCTGGCACCGAGAAAAGAAAAGGCGGAGGATTCAACGAACTGGGGAGGAATTCCCAGCGCCTCCGAGGTGGTAACTTCCGCCGGGGAGAGTTCTTTCCTCAGAAACCTCATGAGGGTCTCATTCCAGGCGCCACCTCCTCCCACGTAAACCTTCGCCGGGGATAGCCCCCCTCTCTCAAGTGCTTTCCGTACACAGCGAGCCGTGTAACGCGTGAGAGTGCAAAGAAGGTCCTCTCCGGAGAGTTTGAGCCTGCGCGACTCGTCCATGATTTCGCGGAGGAATCTCTCTCCGTAATCTTCTCTCCCCGCCGTAGCGGGTAATCCCCGGGAAAGGAGGGGGTCCCTCTTCTCTATGAACATCTGCAACTGAGGAGAAAAAGTTCCCGACGCAGCCCGCCTTCCATCCCTGTCGAAAAACTCTTCCCCTCCGGAAAGGATTCGGACGGCTCCGTCGATGAGCATGTTTCCCGGGCCGGTATCCGTTGCAAGGAGAACCTCCCCTTTCTCCACGACCGTCACGTTGGCAATTCCCCCCACGTTGAGGAAAGCCGTCACCCCTTTCTCCCTCCGCAGGAGGGTCCTGTGGTAGAGAGGCGCGAGGGGTGCTCCCCTCCCCCCGGAAACAACGTCCATCGCCCTGAAGTCGCTCACGACCGTCAACCCCGTCACGAATGATACTGCCTGGGGTGAACCGGACTGGAAGGTGAGGGTCATCGGACTCCCCTCTCTCTCCCAGGCCCCGGGGTAGTGGCCGATGGTCTGCCCGTGCATCGCCACAAAGGACTCCTCCCGCCTCACCCTCCCGGGGGCGAGTTTCTCGAGAACGGTCCTCACGCACTCTCCCACGAGGAATCCGTACTCGACGGAAAAACGGAGAAGGCTCTCCTTCGATGGTGCGGGGTTTTCCTGCATTTCAAGGATTTTTTCTCTGACCCCGTCCGGGAAGGGGAAACTCCAGCCCCCGGAGAATATTCCCGCCTCCTCATCTATCTCGCCGGGAAAAGAAAGGAGAGAAACGTCGACGCCATCGGCTGAGGTCCCCGTCATCACGCCGAAACCGAACATCACCCCTCCACGCCGATGACCAGGGTCCCTCCCTCGTCAATCCTCAACCTCTCGGAGGCGTTTCCCCTGTTCACCACCACTTCAACGAGGCCGAAACTGCCGGGAACAAGTCCCGTCTCCCCCGTTTCCAGATACCCGAAGGTGAGGGCGTAGCGCGCGGGCATCCCGTTGACCCGAAACTTTTCCCCCCCTCCCCTCCACTCCTCGAACTTATCGGAAGGAATTGACGTGATAAGGTTTCCGAATCTGTCCACGTAGAGACATTCCCCGACGAGGGATTCTCTCTTCTCAACGCAGCCGGGAATGGTGAGAGGAGTGAGTCCGTCCTTCTCCCGCCCCAGTCTGGCTGGGTCTACTCCTTCAGCTATCATAGCCGCCGCCGGAGCGAAAATGTCCCGCCCGTGGAAAGTCTCGCTCAGGGGAGGACGGGGGAGGCAACTCCTGTCGATGACGTAAACCCCCTCCACCTTCTCCATGGACGCTGCCGGCGTCACGCGACCGTTGTCCGGCCCAATGAAAATCTTCCCTCCTCCCGTCGCCACGACAGGGT
>RFHC01000094.1 GCA_003696505.1 Deltaproteobacteria bacterium | reverse complement strand
CCCCTGAGAGGAGAAAGCCGTGGCAGACCCGGTCATCAGGAGAATCCGGAAGGAGGGTCAAAATCTCCTCCCCCTCCTGAAGGAAATCGTCCAGCAGATGCACGACAACCCTGAAGTTTCGCTGAAAGAGAGGAACACCTCCCGTTTCCTCTCAGAAATTCTGGAGAAGGAGGGATTCTCTGTGGACCGGGGTATCTGCGGGATGCCCACGGCATTCGACGCCAGGTCCGGGAAGGGAAGGGGCCCGAAGGTCGCCCTCCTCGCGGAGATGGACGCCCTTCCCGGTCTCGGCCACGCCTGCGGGCACAACATCGTGGCCGCATCTTCCGTAGGCGCGGGAATCATCCTCGCCCGCCTTCTCCGGCAGAGAAACACCGGAGGGAGCGTCCACGTGGTGGGGTGCCCGGCAGAGGAGATGGGATTCGGGAAGGCGCGGATGGTCGAGAGGGGCTTTTTCGACGGATTCGACGCCGCCATGATGGTCCACCCCTCCTCCCGGCGGGTGGTGGACAAGGGATACCTTGCCCTGAGGAGGATGAAAATCACCTTTCACGGAAAGGCCGCCCACGCCTCTGCATATCCCGAAGAGGGGGTCAACGCCCTGGACGCCCTCGTGCTCTTCTTCACCTCCATCGGCCTCCTCAGGCAGCAGTTGAAGGAGGGGATTCGCCTGCACGGCATCATCACGAAGGGAGGGACAGCGCCGAACGTCATTCCCGAAGAGACGGAAGCCTACTTCTACCTGAGAGCGAAGACCGTGGAAGACCTGGAAACGCTGACGGAAAGAGTGAAAAACTGCGCCAGGGGTGCGGCGAGGTCGACAGGGTGCCGGGTGAAGACCAGACCCGTCTCCTACACGCTGAAACCGATGCTCATCAACGAGACGCTCGCCTCCATCTACCGGGAGGGGATGAGGAGCATGGGGCTTACCGAGGACGACGTCCCCAGGGACAGGAATCTGGGGTCTTCCGACATCGGAAACGTCTCCCACGCCTGTCCATCCATTCAGCCCCTCGTCCCCATCTCCCGGGAGGGGAAAATAGAAATTCACACCCACCGCTTCAGGGAAGCCACCGTGACCGAAGGGGGATTCGCCGGCGCCCTCGAAGGGGCGGTCCTCCTCGCTTATACGGGGTTTCGCGTCCTCACCGACAGAGAGGTCCGGAGGCAGGTGAAGAGGGAGTGGAGGTCCCGGAACTTGTCCTGAAGGAGCTCCCCCTCCCTCAACCGTGGCCCACCCAGACGCCCGCGGCAGCAGCAGCCAACCCGAGGACGAGGAGGACCCAGTGGAATATGGCGAGGAAGCGGAAAACCCTGTCGGGCGAAAGGTCCTTTTTCCCGCCGAAGAGGTAAGAGAAGAGCCTCTTCTCGAAAAGGAGGACGAGGGAGAAGAGAGTCCAGACGAAAACCATGAGGGTCACGTCAACCCCGGACGAGGTGAAGAGGTCACCCCAGCGACCGGTCTCAAAGAGGAGTGCAAAACCCGTCACCCCCGCGAGAATGATAAAGGCGCGGGCCTGCTTCGCGAAGCGCCCCTCAATCTTCTGGAAGAGGAGGACTTTCTGGAGGGAATCCTCCGTCTTCGCCATGGCGGGGAAAAAAACGGTCGTCACGAAACCGACCCCTCCCATCCAGAGGATGACGGAGAGGACGTGAACGGAGAGGAGAAACGCGTGCATGTGACACCTCCTTCTCCATTTACGATACCATCCACCGCTCCCCCCGTCCTTGATTCAGGTTAAGGAAGGAGAAGCAGGACATACCGGGCAGACGGTTGAATGCTCTCTCAACAGAAACAAAACGCTATTTCCCTCTCTTCCCTCTGACACGCTTGCCTCCTCACGAAACTGCTTTAAATTGATTGATTTTTCAAGGGGAAAAATTATAATTAATTAAGCGCAACTTGCTGGGGGCAAAGTCACCATCTGATAAAATGATGTTTCAATGAAGCGGAGAGCCGCCAGACTTCCCTGGGGCGTCGTCTCCTTCCTGGAGGGGGGAGGAGAAGGGGTGCCCGTTGTCTTCGTCCATGGAGCGGGAAGCCAGGGGTCGGTCTGGGAGAGGGTTGTCCCCCTGCCGGGGAAGAGACGATTCATCCTCGTTGACCTGCCCGGGCACGGATTCTCCTCCTTCAGGCCCTGTCCCTCCATCGAAGAATACAGGGAATGCCTCCTGAAGTTCTTCGATGAAATCTCCCTCGAAAGGCCCGTCCTCGTCGGCCATTCGATGGGCGGGGCAATCGCCATCAAGACGGCGGCGGTTTCCGACCTCTCCGCCCTCATCCTCGTGGGGACGGGAGGGAAGCTCGGCGTCAATCCGAAGCTCCTCAAAGCCCTCAGAGAAGACTTCCCCGGAGCAGTCAGGACCATGGCCCGCTGGTCCGTGCTCAAGGGGTCCCCGGAAGAACTCCTCCTCGCGGGGGAGGAGGACCTTTTCCGGGCAGGGCAGACCGTCCTCCTTCAGGACATGGAAAACTGCGACAGCTACTCGGGGGAAGAGGACCTGTCCCGCATCTTTTGTCCCACCCTCGTCGTCTGCGGGCGGGAAGACGTGATGACTCCCCTTCCCCTCTCGGAGCACCTCGCGGAGAGGATTCCCGGCGCCCGTCTGGAGGTGATAGGAGAGTGCGGGCACACGGTCCAGTGGGAGAAACCGGACGAACTGAAGCAGGCCATCTCGAGTTTCCTGGACGAAACGGGTCTCTGACATATCTCCCCCCTGAGGGGAGAAATACCCTGGGAGGAGGTGAACCATGATTAAAAGAATGGGTGACTACTTCTCCGACTGGGCGCGGAAGTACATGCCCGACCCCTTCATCTTCGCCATCCTCCTGACGTTCCTCACCTTCATTCTCGGCATCGTCTTCACACCCAATGGACCCTTTCAGATGATTCTCCACTGGTACAAGGGGTTCTGGAGTCTCCTCACCTTCGCCATGCAGATGTGCCTCATCCTCGTTACCGGTTACGCCCTGGCAACGACGAAAATCGTGCAGTCCCTCCTGAGGAAAATCGCAGGGGTACCGAAGTCGACGCCCGTCGCAGCGGCGCTGGTGGCGGTGGTGGCAATTATCGCGGCTTACATCAACTGGGGGCTCGGCCTCATCGTGGGCGCCGTCTTCTCCCTCGAAGTGGCGAGGCAGGGGATGAAGAACGGACGGAAATTCCACTATCCCCTCATCGTCGCGGCGGGATACATGGGTCTCGCCACCTGGCACCAGGGATTCTCCGGCTCGGCTCCCCTCCTCGTCGCGACGGAAGGGCACTTCCTGGCCAAGGAAATCGGCGTCATCCCCGTGAAGGAAACCCTCTTTTCCCCCCTCAACCTGGTGATGATCGTTGTCATGCTCCTCTTCATCCCCGTCGTCCTCTACATGATGGCGCCGAAAGAGGAGAGCGACGTGAAAACGATTCTCGACTACCGGCCCGACGCCCTTCACGAAGAGGAGGAGGCAACGGAAGAAGAGAAGAGAGCCTGGGTCTTCGCGGACCGGCTGGAAAACTCCACAGCACTCTCCATGATTATCGGGCTTGGCGGTCTCGTTTACATCGTCTATTACTTCGCGAAGAACGGGTTCAAGCTGAACCTGAACATCGTGAACTTCACCTTCCTCTTCGTCGGCATCATCCTTCACAGGCGCCCCATCAACTACGTGAGGGCAATCGCTGAAGGGGCGAAAGGATGCGCAGGCATCATCCTGCAGTTCCCCTTCTACGCCGGCATCATGGGAATGATGAAGTACTCGGGTCTCGTGAAGGTCATCGCGGGATGGTTCGTCGCCATCTCCAGCGGCGGGACCTATCCCGTCCTCACCTACATCAGCGCCTGCATCGTCAACATCTTCGTCCCATCCGGGGGAGGACAGTGGGCCGTGCAGGGCCCTGTCATGGTGGAGGCCGCAAAGGTCCTCAACGTTTCCATCCCGAAGACCATCATGGCCCTCGCCTACGGGGACCAGTGGACGAACCTCTTCCAGCCCTTCTGGGCCCTCCCCCTGCTGGGAATCACGGGCCTGAGGGCGAGGGACATCATGGGCTACTGCATGGCGCTCATGTTTATCGGAATCCCCATCTTCATCATTTTCCTCCTCGTGTTGTGAGGGAGGAGATAGATGCTTCAGGGAGAGAGAAATGAATTAAACTGAGAGAAACAAAAAACGAAAGGAGGAGGGAACGATGACGAAGAAGGTCGTGGCTCTTTTCCTGGCCGTCACCCTCGTTTTCGCCTTCGCGGGGGAAAAAGCGAAGGCCAGCGACAAGAACCTCATCATCGCCACGGCGACGACAGGGGGGACGTATTATCCCGTCGGGGTCGCCATCGGCACGCTCATCAGCATCAAACTCGCCAAGAAGTACAAAATCACGGCGACGGCCATCAACTCGGCAGGTTCAGGCGAGAACATCCAGATGCTGAAGAACAAGGAAGCGGACCTGGCCATCCTCCAGGCGCTCTTCGGCGCGATGGCCTACAACGGCAAGCAACTCTACGAGGGGAACCCCATCAAGGACTTCCGCGCCATCACGATGCTCTGGGAGAACGTGGAGCACTTCGTCCTCCTGAAGAAGTACGCGAAAACGGGGAACATCATGGACCTCAAGGGCCTGGGGGAGAAGTTCTCCATCGGAAAGAGGGGCTCCGGCACGGAAGGGTCGGGGAAGGTCATTCTCGGTGCCCTGGGAATCGAAATCGGGAAGGACTTCACTCCCGAGTACCTCCCCTATTCCCAGTCGGCCCAGGCGATGATCGACGGCCGGATTGCGGGGGCCAACCTCCCCGCCGGTCCGCCGGTTGCAGCCGTTTCCCAGCTCTTCGCCCAGCTCGGCGCTGACGACGTGGTCATCCTCGAGTTCACCGACGAGCAGCTCGAGAAGGTGCGGAATGCCTACCCTGTCTGGAACCGCTACGTCATTCCTCCGGGGACT
>RFHC01000093.1 GCA_003696505.1 Deltaproteobacteria bacterium | reverse complement strand
CCCCTCTTCTCGTATGCTTTTGCCAGGAGCCTCCTGGCTTCCCCCTCGAAGGGCGTCCCTCCGTGGCGCCGGGTCACCTCCTCCAGGACATTGATTCCTTCTTTCTCTAACCCCCCCTTCAGGTAGGCTTTCCCTGCGGATATCCCCGCCAGCGGACTGAACTCAACGGAGGGAAACTCCGAGAAAATTCGCGCGTAGACGCGGGCTGCGTCTGCCGCTTTACCCTCTTCCTCGAGTTTCTGGGCTCTCTTGAGGAGCGAGAGGGCAACGAGTTTCTCGGCTTCCGCTCTGGCGCGGCGCGTCTTCATCCTCTCGAGAAGTTTCCTGTAAACTTTTTCCGCCTTTTCGTAGAGCCCCGCGTTGAAGAGGGAGTCCCCCGAGAGGCGGAGAGCCTGCTTCACCTCAGAGGGGGCTCCCCCCTCGGAGATGACTTTCCCCGCAGTTTCCGCGGCGGGGAGGAATTTCTTTTCGTTGAAGAGAGTCCGAGCCACGTCGAGAAGGATGGTCGTCCTTTTCCGGGAGCGGGGGAAAGCCTTCAGGTAGGCTTCCCCCACCCGGACTATTTCTTCCGCCACGTCAGCCTCTCCCGGCCTGTAGAGGGCCTTGAGGCTCTCGAAGTTCATGAAGAGGGAGGCTTCGCGGAGCTTGTCGCTCTTCGCCGATTCAAAGAGCGAGGAGAATATCCGGGCGCTGGAGCGGTAAGACCCCGTCTCGAAGAGGGAGCGGGCCAGGTCGAAGCGGACGTCGTCCGAGTAAGGGGTGGAGGGGAATTCGCGGAGGTAGACCCGGAACGTGGAAATCGCTTCTCTCAGGGCCCGGTGGCTCTTTTTCTCTCTCCCGAGCCGGTAAAAGTAATACGCGCCCTTTCTCGTGCTCTCCTCGACGGTCTTTTCCATTTCCGGCGTGACCGTCCCCTTCTCTTCGTTCCACTTCCTCCACGCAGAGTCCTTTCCGAAGAGGGTTCCCATGGCGGCGTACCTTCTGTACCCCTCTTCCTCTTTCAGCGTTTTTACGAGCGCTTCTGAGGCGAGTTTCTCCGACTCGACCAGTTCGGGCGCGAGGGGATAGTTCTTCGCCATGTGTGAGGCGAGGGAGATGACCCGGTCGTACCGGGAGGCATCGAAGAGAACGCGCATCATGTCCAGGATGACGGAGGGGGCGAACCTGCCGAGTCCTTCTTTTTTCAAAAACTTCTCTGCCCCGAGGGGGTTGCCCAGCTCGATGAAGCACTTTCCCAGCATCCAGAGGCTTTCTGCCGTAAGCCGGGCCACCTTGAGCTTTTCTGAAGCCTTCTCGGCTTTCAGCGGAGCCAGGAAGGCCCCGGCAGCTTCGAGGAATCGGTCCTGGTTGTAGAGAGACCACCCGAGTTTGAATTGGGCGGTCAGGTAGAGCTCCGGATTTTTGCCTTCCTTCACCTTCCGGTAATATCTCTCCGCCGTGGGATACTCCTCTATCGTGAAGTAGTGTTCTCCGATTCTCAGGTTAATCTCGTCGGCATACCTCGTCCGGGGGAAGCGGGAGATGAGCTTCTCGTAGAGAGCAACGGCTTCTTCAGTCTTTCCCTGCTCCTGGAGACCGTAAGCCAGGCTGTAAAGGGCGCTCTCCAGGTAGGGAGAGGAGGGGAATTCTTCGATGAGCCGGGAGAAGTATTTCCCCGATTCGGAAAAGTCGAGCTTTGGCTCCTCGAAGTTCTTTCCCTCTCTTTCGAGCCTCTCCGCCTCCTCCATCTTTCGGGCGAAGAGAGCCTCTTCCAGGGTCATCGAAATTTCCCCCAGCGCGTAGAGCGCTTCAGGGACGAGGCTCTCCGGCAGGGCACCGTTGAGAGCGCTGAGAAACTCCTCCTTGGCCGCGCTGAAGGGGTCACCTCCTCCGGGCGGCTTTTCCCCCGCCAGCGCCAGGTGGAGGTAGGCTCTTCCCTTCAGGTGGTGAACCACGGCCTTTGCGCGGCTTACGCCCCCTGCGAGGAATGAAGCGAGGGTTTCTCCCTCCTTCTCGTAGGCGGTCTCCACCAGGGCGAGGAGCGTGAGTATCTCCTTTTTCGCCTTCCGCACCTCCGCCATGATTTCCTGGAGGTGTTTTTCCCTCCTCCTGTGGTACCTCCTCGCTGCGAGCAGGTCGTCTATGATTCTTTCTGCCCTCCCGCTGTTCGTCGTCCAGGAGCGCCTCAGCTTTTCGATTCTCCTGAGAATTTCTCTCCCTTTCCGCACGACCGGGTCCTTCGCGAGGTTCAGGGCCCGCGCCCTGAGGAGGGAGGCTTCCCCCTGGAGGAAGAAAAACTTCCTCCTCAAAAGGTAGAAGCGCCGAACTGCCTGCGACCGGAGGCGTTTTTCCCTCTCGCTCAGCTTTCCCTTCCCTTTTTTCGCAGTCCTGTCAATCGTTTCTTCCGTTTCTCGCAGGAGGAGGTTGATTCTCTTCAGGGAGTCTTCCAGCTTCTCGAGCTTTTCTTTCGTCTTTTCCCAATCCGGCCCGGAAACGAGGGAGAGGACAGGGGCCGAGTCGAGGAGAAACCTGAGCCGATTTTGAAGCCCCTCGAGCTCTCTCTTTATCCTGTCGAGAGAGAGGCGGTATTCCAGGGCTCTGGTGAGGGCCTCCTCCGTGGCCTTTGACTCGCTCCCGAGGGCTTTTTCGAGGAGACGAGCCCTCTGCTCCGCATCGGTGAAACGCCTGAGAGCTGCCTCAAGGGTTTTCCCCTCCCACCGGAGTGCCCTCAAACGCTCAAGGGAGAGGGCCGTGTCTCTGAACCAGGGTGTGACGGTGTAGGGAGCGAGGTCCTCGGCGGTGAGAAGGAAATTTTCAGGGGAGAGGGCCCGCATCTTGATGGAGGATGCCTCTTTTTCCACCCGGGCGATTGCTCTCATCATCTCTCCGGTTGTGGAGAGGAGGGCGTGGCCGTCTCCTTGAGCAGTCTCGCCGAGCCCTTTGAGGAAGAGGAATTCCAGCCTTCTCGCGGGGGGAAGGTTTTTTCGGGCGAGGAGTGACCTGGCCCGCGAGATGGCCTCCTCGTTTCGCCCTTTGTTCAGGAGGGCGATAAGAACCAGGGAATCCCTCACGCTTTCGAGGAGGGGAGTCCCCGAGATTTTCTCCAGGATGGTGAGGGCTTCGTCCGGGCGCCCTTCTTCGATGAGGAGGGAAGCCGCGGCGAGGCCCGCCTCGCTTTCTCCCCCCCGGTATGCGCGGAGAAACGAGGAGAGGGCGTCTTTCTTCTTTCCTTCGTGGAGGGACACCTCCCCCTTAAGAAGGGTTCGGAGGGGCTGGTCCTTGATGAGTTTCGAAACCCTCAGCGCCCCCTCGGTATTCCCCGAAGAAAGGAGCGAAAGTCCGAGGAGGAACTTCTCCCTCTCGGTGAGGGGCTCCTTGCGGAAGCGGGCCCCCGTCGCATATGCCAGGGGAAGGGAGGGATTCCCCGCCAGCAGAGCCGACGGAAACGTTGGGGACACGGAATCGGTGGCGAGGACTCTCGACCCTGCGAGGGAGGTCAGGAGGAGTGATAGGGTGAGTGCAAGCGCCCGAAGTCTTTTCATCGTCACCCCGGGAGGGGACCTCCTATTTCGTGATGATGGAGAGGGAGTAGGCGCCGTTTTTCTTCTTTCCCAGGAGCAGGTTTACCCTCACCTCTTTCCCCTCTTCGAGGGTGAGAGGGGTTTTGAGGTTCGCGGTCACCTTTTTCCCCGACACTTTCCCTTTCACTGCGAGGGAGTAGGTCCCCGGGACGACGTAGGTCCGGAGAGCTGTTCCCTCCTCCTCTGTTCCCGAAATTTTCACCGCTTCTTCTCCGTCGAGGAGGAGTGTCAGGGAGAGGGGAACTTTTTCCGCGTTTTTCCTCTCCAGGTTTACGATGAGGAGAGCGCCGCGGGGGACGGCAATGGTTTTCTGGAGGGCTTTGAGGTCCCGTTCGACCTTCTCGAGCCTCTTCGTGAGCGATTCGACGTCGGCGTCCAGTTCCTCCAGGCTGTCTCCGAAAGCCGGGGAAAAAAGTGAAACCAGGAGGAGGAGAATGAAAGCGGCGCTTATGGCTTTCTTCAGGCAGTTCATGGTCACTTCCCTTTTGTTTTTTCCGCGGTGAAAAGTCCTTCCGGCATTTTCACCGCCGTAACGAAGACCTCTCCCGAAGATGGCCGGAGCCTTATCGGCCCGAAGACGCGGATTATCTGCTTCGGGGGCACGTCGGGGAAGAGAATAACCGTCACGTAGGCGTCCGTTTCGTCTTTTCCGTAATAATACTTCGCGTATATCTCGTACGTCTTCTCTGTTTCCTCTTCAAGGT
>RFHC01000092.1 GCA_003696505.1 Deltaproteobacteria bacterium | reverse complement strand
TCGTCAAGCCGCTGGATGAAGAGTTGATCGTGAATTCCGCCCGGAAGACGAAACGGGTCCTGACTGTGGAGGAGAACGTCCTCATCGGGGGATTCGGCTCTGGAATCCTTGAAATCCTCTCGGACAGGAGGGTTCGGGGAGTGGAGGTGATGAGGCTCGGCGTGGGAGACACCTTCCTCGAGCACGGAACGCAGGCAGAGCTGAGGAGAAAGGTGGGCATTGACGAAGAAGGGATTTTCCGGGCATCCCTTGCCCTCCTCGGGGGTGAGGCCGGGGGGATGAGGAAGGACCTCTCAGTCAGATACGGAAAAATCTGATAGTGAAGAAGAGGCTCGATCAGCTTCTCGTCGAGAAGGGTCTGGCAGAGACCAGGTCACGGGCGAGGAGCATCATCATGGCGGGGCTCGTCTACGTAAACGGCGTGAGAGTGGACAAGGCGGGTTACCAGGTCCGGGAGGATGCCCGTCTGGAAATAAAGGAGAGGGGGATTCCCTACGTCTCCCGGGGAGGGCTCAAACTGGAGGGGGCTCTCGAAGACCTGTCGCTCTCCGTTGACGGTTTCGTCTGTCTCGACGTGGGGGCTTCCACAGGGGGTTTCACGGACTGCCTCCTGGCGCGGGGAGCCCGGAAGGTCTATGCCGTCGACGTGGGGAAGAATCTTCTCGACGGCAGGTTGAGGAAAGACCCGCGAGTCGTGGTCATCGAGGGCGTCAATTTCCGATACGCTCCTTCAGACCTCATCCCGGAGACCGTCGACCTGGTCACGGTGGACGTTTCTTTCATTTCGCTCACTCTCATTATCCCGAGGGCGCTTCCCTTTCTCAAAGAGGGGGGATACCTCCTCTGCCTCGTGAAACCTCAGTTTGAACTTTCGCCGGACAGGGTGGGGAAGGGAGGTGTCGTCAGGGACGAAGGTGCGAGGCTTGAGGCTGTGAGGAAGATTTCCAGTTTCGTCGAGAAAGAAGGGATGAATCTTCTGGGCGTCGTGCCCTCCCGCGTCAGGGGACCGAAGGGTAACCAGGAGTATTTCCTCCTGGCACGGAAGACGACTCACTCTTCCTGAACTTCGTCTGAGAGTGAAACGTACCCGTCAGGTTTGTCGATGAATTCGACGGGGACCTCCCGTCTTATCCCCTCGATGAGTGCGAGAAACTCCTCCTCCAGGTCTCCCGAAATAATAAATTCAACGAAACCCCTGACGGAATCGAGGGTGCGAAGGTTCCCGATTTCTCCGTATCCTTCGAGAAGGAAGCGGAGGTAACCGATATCTTCTTTCCTTACCCTGGCGTAGTAAACTTTTGACGTTTCCATCCGAAAAGTTTCATATGAGAGTCTGGACGTTTTTCATGATAACCCACAGGGGGACCGCCGTCGAGAGGAGAAAAAACTTGACTTTGTATTAAATTATTCGTAGTTTTGAATAATAATAATCTAATTTAGATATAATTTATATTAATTATGCGTTGCGGAGAGCTGAGGAAAGAGAGGTGGTTATGAAAGGAAGAGGGTTAACCATCGTCCTTGGGATTGTCGTGGTGGCTCTTTTTCTCTCGCCGCTCCTGACATTCGGAGGCGAGGGAAGGACCTACGTGGTGAAGAAAGGGGATACCCTCTGGGACATTTCCGCCAGGTTTTTCGGAGACCCGATGAAGTGGCCCGACCTCTGGGAGAAAAACCGTTTTCTCACGAACCCGAATTACATCTACCCGGGCCTCGAGCTGACAATCGAGCCTCCGGCCCCGAAGAAAGAGGAGTTCGTCGTCTACATCAAGGAGCCTGAACCCGAAGCGAAACCGGTCGCAGAGAAGGAGGTCCAGGAGGAGGCCCCTGAGAAGCCGGCTCCCCAGAAGGTTTACCTCACCCGGAAGGAGATTCTCGCAGGCGGAGAGCTCTATCCGGGAGAGCCTCCGCGTGTCGGGAGGATAATCGAGACGACGGAGGAGAAGGTGGCATTTTCTCCGGGGGACAGGGTTTACCTGGAACTGGAAAAGGATTATTCTCCCGGGACTGTCCTCGGCATTTTCAGGGTGGAAGGTCCCGTTTACGTTTCCGGATACAGCGGTGATGCGTACAAAAACCGGTACATCGGGAGCGTCAGGGTAGACGAGAAGTTCGACGGCAGGTACCTGGGAACGATCGTCGAACTCCTCGAGGAAGCGCTCCGAACGGATTACCTTGAAGAAGAGATTCCCGCTGTGCCGGAAATCGTCCCCCGCTATGCTCAGGACGGGTTGAAGGGAGAGGTTGTCGTCGGTGCCTTCGGGAATTACGAGTTCGCCGAGGGGGACATTCTCTACACGAAGGGCGGTGGAAAGGAAGGATTTTCCGTCGGAGACGTGGTCAATATCTACCTTCCCCTCGAGTCGCTTCAGAAACTGACTGTCAGTCAGGTGAGCAAGGGGCTGAAAAAAACGAAAGACTTTGTTTACGTTGCCCGGGGAATCGTGATTCGGGTCAATGAATTATTCTCGACCGTTTACGTGGTCGATTCTGTCAACTCCTTCAATTCTCCCGCCCTCGTGGTCAGGGGGGAAGTCTAAGGGCTTCCCCCTCCCGCCCCTCTTCTCCTCTAAGGGTGGCACGAAAGTTGGTGTTTCCCTGCACGGAGGTAACCTCTGTGGATAGGGATTTTCTCATATACGCGTCCACCCTCACCCCGGCTGGCAGGAGGTCTTTCTTCGCCAGGGTGAAGGAAGGGGTTGATACGAAGGACCGGGAGAGGGTCCGGGAAACGGCGCGGAGGGTAGCCGACATCTGCCGGGTAAAAGGGATAAGCCTCATCACCCGCGTCGATGAAGGGTACCCTTCCTCTCTCTTCGACCTGGCAGACCCCCCTCCGGTCATCTACTTCACCGGCCACCTCTCGGTGCTGGACCGTTTTTCCGGGGCAGTCATCGGTTCGAGAAACCCCTCGGGTCCGGGAATCGAATTCACGGAGCGTATCGTGAGTGACCTGGTCCGTTCGGGTTGCCCCATCGTCAGCGGCTTTGCCCGGGGAATAGACCAGGCGGCCCACAGGGCTGCTCTGGATGCGGGAGGGGAGACGGTGGCGGTTATGGGGTCGGGAGTTGACGTAATCTACCCTTCCGGAAGTGAGAGTCTCGCTCGAAGGATAACGGAGAAGGGATGTCTCCTCTCGGAATTCCCTCCCGGGACACCTCCTCTCAGGCATCACTTCCCCCAGAGAAACAGAATCATCGCTGCCCTTTCCCGCTTCGTTTGCGTCATGGAAGCCGCGGAGAAAAGCGGGACCCTCATCACTGTCCGATATGCCCTCGACCTGGGGAGGGAGGTTTTTGCTGTCCCCGGACACCCTTTATACCCCCGGTCAAAGGGGTGCAACCTCCTCATCAAGGAGGGGGCGATTCCCCTCACCTCGGCGGATGACGTCCTCGAAACGTTTGGTTTCACTTCCCTGAGGGGGAGGGGAGAGGAGCGTGTGAGGACCTCTGAGGGAATAGCTGAAGGGAAAGAGATGCTTTCCCTCCTCGAAAATCCCCTCAGTCCCGATGAAATCTGTGCGCGGGCGGGAATTTCGGTTTCGGAAGCGCTGGCCCAGCTCCACCTCCTCGAGATGGAGGGATTGGTGAGAAGAATGAATGACGGCCGTTTCGTGCGCGCCCTGGAGTGAAATTTCTGGAGGAAAGAAGTGAATTAATATATTATGGTAAATTCTCCGGCACGAGAATCACTCGCAGGAGTCCGATATGGGGAAATCTCTCATCGTTGTGGAATCTCCCGCCAAGGCGCGGACGATTAAGAAGTACGTGGGAAAGAATTTCGACGTCGTTGCGTCGATGGGGCACGTCATGGACCTGCCGAAGCACAGACTCGGCGTGGACGTGGAGAACGGCTTTACGCCAAAGTATATATTGATAAAAGAAAAAGCAAAAGTCGTCGAAGAGATAAGAAAAAAAGCGGAAAAGGCGGACAAAGTCTTTCTCGCGTCGGACCCGGACAGGGAGGGGGAGGCGATTGCGTGGCACATAGCCGACCTCATCGACGAGGAGAGGAAGAAGGTGAGGAGGGTCCTCTTCACCGAAATCACGAGGAAAGGCGTCGAAGAGGGGATGAAAAACCCCCGGGACCTGGACAGGAATCTCTTCGAAGCCCAGGTCGCCCGGAGGGTCCTGGACCGCCTCGTCGGATACAAATTGAGCCCTCTCCTCTGGTCGAAGGTCCAGAGGGGCCTCTCTGCAGGGAGAGTCCAGTCGGTGGCACTGAAACTCATCTGCGACCGTGAGAGGGAAATCCGGGAGTTCGTGCCAGAGGAGTACTGGTCCATCACGGGTCTTTTCCGGGGAAAACTTCCTCCCGATTTCGAAGGGAAACTCCACCAGATAGACGGGAAAAAAGCGGAGATTAAGACAAAGGAGGAAGCCGAAGAGATTCTCGTGCGCCTTGCGGACGAGACCTATGTGGTGAGGAAGATAGAGAAAAAAACACGGAGGAGAAATCCTCCTCCTCCATTTATTACGTCCACGCTTCAGCAGGAGGCGTGGAAGAAGCTCCGGTTCACGGCGGACCGGACCATGAGGGTTGCCCAGTCCCTCTACGAGGGAGTTGAACTCGAGGGGGGAGAGGTGACCGGTCTCATCACGTACATGAGGACAGACTCTGTCCGGGTTTCTGATGAGGCGATTTCGTCTGTCAGGAAGTTCATAGAGAGGAACTTCGGGAAGGAATATCTGCCGCAGAAAGCGAGGGTTTTCAAGAATAAAAAGAGCGCCCAGGACGCCCACGAAGCAATAAGACCCACGAATCTGGATTACACTCCGGAGAGCGTGAAGGGAAGGCTCACCCGCGACCAGTTCCGCCTTTACAAGCTCATCTACGACCGCTTCGTTGCTTCTCAGATGGCGCCCGCCAGGTTCGAGCAGACCACGGTGGACATCGCTGCCGGGTCTTATATCTTCCGTGCGACGGGGCAGGTGCCGATTTTCGATGGGTACCTGAAGGTCTACCAGGAGGAGAAGGAAAATAACCGCGATACCGAAAAGGAAGAGGGAAAGGGTCAGATTCCTCCTCTTTCCGAAGGTGAGGAAGTGAAACTCCTGAAGCTGGAACCGAAGCAGCACTTCACCCAGCCTCCACCCCGCTACACGGAGAGCTCCCTTATCAAGAAACTGGAAGAGGAAGGGGTGGGGAGGCCTTCCACGTACGCGACCATCATCCGGACCATAAAGGACCGGAGATACGTTCAGGTGGAAGAGGGGAAGTTCGTTCCCACGGAACTGGGCATGATTGTTTCAGACCTCCTCACCCAGAGTTTCCCCCGAATCATGGACGTGAAGTTCACGGCTCAGATGGAGGAGGAACTGGACAAGGTGGAGGAGGGGAAGCTGGAGTGGAGAAAAGCAGTGGGTGAGTTTTACTCTCCTTTCGTCGAGGACCTGGAAAGGGCACGCGTGGAGATGAAGAAGGTGAAGGACGAGCTCATAGCCACGGACATCATTTGTGAGAAGTGCGGGGGAGATATGGTCATCCGGACGGGGCGAAACGGGAGGTTCCTCGCCTGCAAGAACTACCCGGAATGCAAGAACACGAAGAACTTCGAGGAGGACGAGGAGGGAAACGTCAGGGTCATCGAGGACATCCCTGCGGGGAAGGAGTGTCCCCTCTGCGGAAGGGAACTCGTGATTCGCCGTTTCCGCTCCGGAAGGTACATCGCATGCCCGGGAAGCCCGGAGTGTAAGCACACGGAACCGTTTTCGACCGGTGTGGTGTGCCCCTCCTGCAAACAGGGAGAACTGGTGGAAAAGGTGACGAGGAAGGGGAAGCTTTTCTACTCCTGTTCCCGCTACCCCGAATGCTCTTTCGCCACGTGGAACGAGCCCGTTCAGAGAAAATGCCCCGCCTGCGGCGGGGAAGTCATGCTCAGGAGGGTGACGAAGAAAAAGAGTTATCTCGTCTGTGCCGATAAGGAGTGTAAGGGGAAGGTTGACGATGACGGATAACTCGAGGGAAAGATACCTCCTCATCGTGGACGACGAGGAGAGCATCCGGACCGTCCTCTCCATCTATTTCAAGAAGGAAGGTTTTCAGGTGGATACTGCGGGGAATCTCTCCGAGGCAGAGGAGAAAATCTCTTCCCGCGTCTACGACGTGGTCATAACGGACATGAGGATGTCCGGGCACGAGGACGGCCTCTCCGTCCTCCGGAGGGTTAAGGAGACGCATCCGGAGACGGAGGTCATCGTGATGACCGCTTACGGGAGCATCGAAAACGCCGTCCAGGCGATGCAGGAGGGTGCCTTCAACTACGTGACGAAGCCCGTCGAAAACAGGGCTCTCAAGATGCAGGTGGAGAGGGCTCTCGAGAGAAAGGACATTGCAACGGAGAACGTGGCGCTCCGGGAGGAGATCAAGAAAAAACTCTCTTACGAGTTCATCATCGGTTCGTCAGAGCCGATGGTGAAGATATTCGAACTGATTGAGAAGATAGCTCCGACAAGGGCGAACGTTCTCATCATGGGGGAATCGGGAACGGGGAAAGAGCTCGTTGCCCGGGCAATTCACCACAGGAGCGAGAGGAACAAAAGGCCCTTCGTGGAAATCAACTGCGCTGCAATTCCAGAAAGCCTTCTGGAATCGGAGCTTTTCGGGCACGTAAAAGGGGCTTTTACGGGGGCGATAAACAACAAGAGGGGCCTTTTCGAGATAGCCAGCGGCGGGACCCTCTTCCTCGATGAGATAGGAGAAATGCCCCTTTCCCTTCAGGGGAAACTTCTCAGGGCGATACAGGAAAAGGCTTTCCGCCGGGTCGGGGGAAACGACCTTATCCGGGTCGATGTGAGAGTCATTTCCGCCACGAAGAGGGACCTGAAAGAACAGGTCGAAGCCGGGACTTTTCGGGATGACCTCTATTACCGCCTCAACGTGGTGAGCCTTACCGTCCCTCCTCTCAGGGAGAGGAAAGCCGACATTCCTCTTCTCGCCCATCACTTTCTCAACAAGTACGCCATCGAGATGGGGAAAGGCATACGGAAAATCTCACCCGAGGCGATGCGCCTCCTCCTCCGCTACGACTTCCCGGGAAACGTGAGAGAGCTGGAAAACATCATCGAGAGGGCCGTCATTCTGGAAACGAAGGACCAGATTACGCCGGAGAGCCTTCCGGAGTCGCTCAAGGACGGAGGGAGGGACGACGTTTCTCTCGGTCAGTTCCTCTCGGAAGGGGTTTCCCTCGATGAGGTGGTGGGAGAGATTGAGAAGAACTTCCTCTTGAAGGCCCTGGAGATGACCGGCGGGAACAAGACAGAAGCCGCGAAACTCCTGAAGATATCCTTCCGCTCCTTGAGGTATCGGCTGGAAAAGTACGGGATAGACTAGCAACCAGTCCCTGGAAAAGCGGCCGACCGAGTCCGAACCGACGAACACCCGAACCTCCGAACAACGGAAAGCCCTGTGTTGAGGAGGAGTGCGGGGTCTGTTTTGCTGGGACCCCGGTGCTTCGGATGAGTTGCACATTTAACTAAACTTTATTTCCATTTTTCCGAAAAAGATTGAGGGCACGGTTTGTGCTTTTTTATTTGCCGGTCCACAAAACCGGGAGGTGACGGCGATGTCGTTTTCGAGACATAGAGAGAGGGGATTCACCCTCATTGAGTTGATGATTGTCGTGGCCATCATCGGAATCCTGGCCGCCATAGCCGTGCCGTCGTACATGAATTTCGTCGCCAAAACGAAGAGGTCGGAAGTGAAGGCGAACCTGGGCGCGATTTATAACGCGGAGGTATCTTATTTTAGTGAATATGACACGTATTCAACAAGTTTTGCTAAGATTAGATGGATTCCTGTAGGAACAAATCACTATTACAGCTACTCTGTGGGAACGGAAATTTACGGTAAAGGAGATCCCCTTCCTTCCGGGATAACACCAGGCGCTGACTCAGAGAGTTTTACTGCCTACGGTTGGGGAAACATCGATAACGATACAACTATTGATATCTGGTCCGTCAACCAGCGTAAAGAAATTTCCGTTGAAAATGACGATCAGAATACCTGAGGTGACGGATTGGGGCAATGTGGAGAAAAAGAAGTGACGAAAATTGTCACCAAAGGGGAGAGAGGAAACGAAGAAAGGGGGAGTCTCCGGTGAAAGGAGGTGGTAAAGCCTTAAAGTTAAATGATAATTTCTTTCTCTACCTTCAGGAAATTGACTGGCACGCATGTTGAAAAAGAAGGTAAACGAGTCAAGACGAACTAAAAAGGAGGTATCGTGATGATTAAAAAAATGAAAAGCAAAAAAGGTTTTACCCTCATCGAACTGATGATTGTTGTAGCAATTATTGGTATTCTTGCAGCCATCGCAATTCCCAACTTCCTGAAGTTCCAGGCGAAGTCAAAGCAGTCAGAAGCGAAGACAAACCTGAAAGCGGTTTACACAGCAGAAACGTCATATTTCGGAGAATTTAACCAGTATTCGTCTTTCGATGATATTAATTGGGAACCAGTTGGATCGCAGGTTAGGTATCGTTATACCCTTGGTGATGGTAATGATCTGGGAAATACCTCGTATAGCTCAAGTGCTGTAGACTGGACTGATGATAATGGAGGAACTGCAACCCCTGCCATTGCTGCGGATAATTCTGCATTTACCGCAGGTGCATATGGAAATATTGATAATGACGATACACCAGATTGTTGGGCTATTGATGATTCAAATGATCTGGATAATACACTGAACGATGTTTAATGCCCATTGAGAAAATTGGGAGTAAGAATTTCCAATTTGGAGAGAGGGGTCTAAATCCCTCTCTCCTTTTCATATTCTTATTTGGTGTTGTCATTTCTCTTTACCAGTCAGGTACCCCTCCTGTTCCCCTTTTCCTCGTCCGGGCCTCCGTCCTCCTTGCCCTTTTCCTCCTCCCTTCCTGCTCCCTCCCCGGGAGGTTGAGAGAACCGGGAGTCCTCTTTGCTCTTTACGTTATTTGCGTTTTTTCGCAGGTCCCCTTCGCCTCTGCCCCCTGGCCGGCACTTCAGTGGGGGATAAACGTCCTCGTCGCAGGCGCGTTCGTTCTCATTATTTCCTCCCTTGCAAAGGAGAGAGTCATAACGTGGGAGAAAGTGAAACTTTTTCTCGCCCTTATCGTTTTTACAGAGTTTGCCTTTCAGCTTGTCCAGAAAGTTTTCTCGTCAGTCCCCCGTCCAGCCGGGACTTTTTTCAACCCCAACTTTCTCGGGTCCTTCTACTCTCTCGTCATACTCGTCTTCCTCTCGCCGTATTTGACGAGGGGCAGGGCGAGGACCCGCGGCGCGGAAGCCCTGTTATCAGCTGTTGTCCTCCTCGCGGCCTTATCCGGCCTCTTCCTGACCCGGTCCCGGGGGGCGACGGTTGCCCTTCTGGCAGGCCTCGCTGTCCTCTTCGTTTCCCGATTCTCGTGGAAGGGATTCTTTCTCCTTATCGCGCTCTTACTCCTCCTGATTCTTCTCCCGAATCCGGTGAGGGAGAGATTTGCTTCTTCTTCGGACGTATACAGTTACGCGCGTCTGAACATCTACCGGACGGGACTGCTCGTCTTCGGGGAGAATCCCCTCGGGATAGGGCTGGGGAATTTCAAGTACTATTACAAGGAATTCGCGCTCCCTGTTTATGGAGCCGTCTCGCTCTTCGGGAAGAAGGCGAAGACCCTCCACAGCGAGCACCTGCAGGTCCTCGTCGAGGCGGGAATCGTCGGGGCTTTGATATATCTTTCCCTCGTCCTTTTCCTCGCGGTGAGACTCTTTTCCGGAAGGGGAAAAAGCGAAGAGAGTACGGCAGGACGTTCGGTTTTCGTCGCCGCAATGGTCCACGCCCTGGTGGATTCCATCTATCACTCCTTTCCCCTCGTTTTCCTTTTCCTCACCGTTATCATCTTTGCGTTGAGGGGAAAAGAGGGGGAGTGGAGGAGGGTGCGTCTCAGGGGAATCTCCCGTTTTGTCGTGAGGGGGAGCATCCTCATCCTTCTCGCCTATTCCCTCGCTACCTGCCTCTCACACTATCTCCTGACGGCATCTGTTTCCCTGGCCAAGAGGGGAGAGGGAGGGCGGTCCATCGCGTACGCAAACGCAGGGCTCTTCCTCGACCCACTCTCCGGG
>RFHC01000091.1 GCA_003696505.1 Deltaproteobacteria bacterium | reverse complement strand
CCGAAGGCACTCTCGATGTGGAGGCAGGAAAGGGCCCCACCCTCATCCGTAACGACGACCACATCGAAGCGGAGGGAGTCCCCTGGTCTCATGTATTTTCCCACAACTTCCCGGGCCACCTGCACGATTTTTCTCCTCTTTGCCGGCGGAACGAGCTCTCCCGTCGACACGACAGATGGAGCCGACCTCCGCCTCACCTCGACGACGACGAGAGTCCTCCCGTCACGGGCTAATACGTCAATCTCTCCCGAGAGAGACCTGACGTTTCTCTCTATGAGCTGAAAACCTTTTTCCTGGAGAAATCGGCAGGCGGCGTCCTCGGCCTCAAGACCGAGAGAACGCTTACTCTTTCCCCTCAACGACTGTTCCCCGGAAGCTTCTCCTGTGGATGGGGCTGGGACCGTATTTCCGGAGTGCGTCCCGGTGCTCCCGAGTCGGATACCCCTTGTGCACGGCGAAGTTGTATTCGGGATAGACGTCGTGGTATCTCTCCATGACCATGTCCCTCGTGACCTTAGCCACGATTGACGCAGCGGCGATGGAGAGAACCGTGTTGTCCCCGTCACGAACGGGTATCTGGTCCGTGAGGACGGAAGGAATCTTGAACCGACCGTCCACGAGGACGCAGTCAGGCTTCACGTCGAGCATCTTGATCGCCCTTTCCATGGCGAGGAGGGTAGCGTTGTGGATATTGAACGTATCTATCTCTTCCGGGGTCGCCACGCCGATGGCATAGGAAATTGCATCGGAGGTGATGCGGAAAAAGAGCTGTTCTCTCTTCTCAGGAGAGAGTTTCTTCGAGTCCTTTATCTCAGGATTTTCGTACCCGGAAGGGAGGATAACGGCAGCCGCAACGACGGGACCGGCCAGCGGTCCCCGTCCCGCCTCGTCGACTCCGGCGATGAATCTGTAACCTTTCTCCTGGAGGCCCCTTTCAAGAGATTTCATGGTTCACTGCACCTGGCCACGTTCTTCTCACGTCTCACTCTTTCTCATCGGAATCGGAGGGCTCTTCCTTTACCGCTTCTCCGGAAGCCTGCTCCCCGGCCTTTTCCGTCTCCTCAGGAGAAACCTCTTCCTTCGCCTGAGAGGTCTCTTCAGACGAAGGAACTGTCTCTTCCGCCTCAACTGAGCTTACCCCCTCTTCGGGGAGGGAAACTTCTTCTGCGGCAGGCGCTTCAGCCTGTGCTTCCTGCTGCGCTCTCTTCGCTTCCTCTTTCTTCTTTATCATCCACTCCTTCTTCTCCTTGACCCGCGCCTTCTTGCCGGAGAGCTTCCTCAGGTAGTAGAGTTTCGCTCTCCTCACGTCACCGCGGCGCTTTACCTCAATTTTCTCGATGAGGGGAGAATAGAGGGGGAATGTCTTCTCCACGCCGACGCCAAAAGATTCCTTTCTCACTTTGAACGTCGTGGAAATCCCGTTTCTGTGAATGGCGATGACGATTCCTTCGAAGAACTGAACGCGCTCTTTTTCCCCTTCTTTGATGCGCATGTAAACCCGGACCGTGTCGCCCGCTTTAAAATCGGGAATCTCCTTGTTTCGAAATTCCCGGGTTATTTCGTCGATGATGCTCATTTCCCTAACCTCCAGATATGAAAAATCTCCTGCTTTCTACAGAAGGAAGACAGGAAATTTTATTCCCTTCCGAGTATCCTGTCAAGAATAATTGCCGCCGCGCACCTCACGGAAAGATGATTGTAATCTTCGGATATTTTAACCGGTTTCAGGATGACGTGAGAGGATAAAATGAGCTCGTCGGCCAGCCCCCATCCTGTGCCGAAGAGGATAAGGACCGGAAGCCTTTCCGGGAGTTCTTTCCGAAAAAAATCGTAGTCCACCTGATTGGGGAATTCCCTCCCCGTCGTTGCGACGATTGTGGGGGGTCTTCCCTCTCTTTCCTCTATTTGCTCTGACACCTCCTCGACGGTTTCCGCCAGGGTCACGAGCTGAAACGCCTCCTTTCTCGTGACGTTGTAATCGGCCCCATATCCCCTCTCCCAGTGAGCGATGATTCTCTCCGCCAGCTTCCTCTGTAGGGGCGATGGCTGGACGACGAAGAACCCCCCAAGCCCAAACGTCCGTGCGAGGCGGGAGAGGTCGTGCAGGTCCAGATTGGTAATAGAGGTGGTCACCACCCTCTTTCTCCTGTCGTACACTGGGTGGTGGACGAGGGAGATGTACACCGATTCCCTCATTTCCCCTCCTTCACCCCTTCTTTCCTCAACTCTTCGAGAATCTTTCTCGCCTGGGGTGACAGGTTCGCTTTTTCCAGGAGGTCAGGACGATAGCGGAGAGTCCTTTTGAGCCCCTCACGGAGTCGGTACTCGTCTATCATCCTGTGATGTCCCGACAGGAGGACCTCTGGCACCTTCATCCCCTCAAAGTCGGCTGGCCTCGTGTAAGGGGGAGATTCGAGGATACCCATTTCAAATGAATCGTTTTCCACCGATTCCTGATTCTTTACCACGCCGGGGACGAACCGTGACACCGCGTCTATGACGACCATGGCGGGGATTTCCCCTCCCGTGAGGACGTAATCTCCGATGGAAAGTTCCATGTCCGCCAGGTACTCTGACACCCTGCCGTCGACACCCTCGTATCTACCGCAGATGAGGATGAGATGACCTCTTCCGGCGAGTTCCTTTGCCAGGTCCGCGGAAAAGAGTCGCCCCGACGGTGTGAGAAGGACAACGTATCCTTCTCCGAACTTTTCCTTAATATCCCGAACTGCCCGGAAAATCGGCTCCGGTTTCATGACCATGCCTGGTCCCCCTCCGTAGGGGAGGTCGTCCGTTGTCCTGTGCTTGTCCGTTGCGTAGTCCCGAATGTTGTGGACGACTATCTCAATAATCCCCTTTTCCCTCGCCTTTCCGATAACGGTTTTCTCGAAAACGGAGTCGAAAAGGGATGGAAATATGGTGAGAACGTCAAATCTCATCGTCGAGAAGGCCTCTAATCGGGGAGATGACCACCACTCTCTCTTCCCTGCGAACCTCTGGCACGAATTCCTCGACGAAGGGAACGAGGCGTTCACCACCGGGAGTTGAGATAACGAGGATATCGTGAGCAGGAGAGGCAATGACCCTCACGACTCTCCCCCGGACTCTCCCCATCGTGTCCACTGCGGTGAAACCCTCCAGCTCGAAACAGTAATATTCATCCTCATCGGGCTCGGGAAGGTCAGAGACCCGAACGAATATCTTTTTATTCACAAAGAGTTTCGCCGTGTCCACATCTCTGACACCGTCGAGGGTGAGAAGGGCGCCGTTTTTCATTGTCTGGAAATCGGTGATATCGAAAGCGATATACCCGGATTCGAACGTGGGGGAGGGTATTCTTCCCGCGATTCCTTCAGGAGTGAAGTAAACTCTCCTGACACACGAGAGCCCGTCCGTCTGACCCGAATGCGTCTTAACCTTTATTTTGCCCTTTATCCCGTGAACGCGAACGACGATACCGACTTCGAGAAACAGGTCTCCTGGTGCTCCAGGCATTACTCGATGATTTCGAGGACCGCTCTCTTCTTCATTTTGGTGGAGGCCGCGCTCAGGATCGTCCGCATGGCGCGGGCGGTCCTCCCCTGCTTCCCGATGACCTTTCCCAGGTCTTCCTTCGCCACCTTCAGTTCGATGACGGAGGTCTTCTCGCCCTCCACCTCGGTGACCTCAACCTCATCTGGATGATCGACGAGTGCCTTTGCAATGTACTCGATGAGTTCCTTCATCATGGTTCACCTCCGCGTCAGTTCTGCCTCTCGGGTCCGCCGGACGGGCCTCTCGTATGGAATCCTCTCCGGGAAAGACTCTTACGCAGCGGTGTCCTTCTCCTTCCCGGCCTTCATTTCCATGAACTTCTGCCAGACACCCACTCTTTTGAGGAGACTTCTCACCGTCTCCGTCGGCTGAGCCCCTTCAGAGAGCCACTTCAGAACCCTCTCCTCCTTCACCGTAATTGCCGGGGGGTCCTGGAGGGGGTCGTAAGTGCCCACTTTCTCAATGAACCTCCCGTCGCGGGGAGATTCGGAAAAAGCAACGACGATTCTGTAGAACGGTCTCTTCTTCCTCCCATGCCTCGCGAGCCTGATTCGAACAGCCATATCCTTCTTTCGCCTCCTTTAGAAGATTTTATTATTATATACCAGGTTGAGATGTCCCTCACTTCCCCTTTAGAACGGGAAACCGCCCCGAAAGAGGTTCTTCATCTTTCCCTTTGAGAGCTTCTTCATCATGCCTTCCATCGCCTGAAAATTCTTCAAGAGGCGGTTCACGTCCTGCACTGTTGTCCCGCTTCCCCTGGCGATTCTCTTCCGCCGGGACCCGTTGATAATTCGATAATTCTTCCGTTCCTGCTTCGTCATGGAGTTGATGATGGCAATCGCTTTTTTAATCTCCCTCTCGTCAAAGCCAGCACCTTTCACATTCTTCAGCTTTGCCCCCATGCCGGGAATCATGGAGAGCACTTCTTCGAGGGGACCCATCTTTTGAATCTGGAGGAGCTGGTCGCGGAAGTCTTCGAGGGTGAAGGCCTGTTTTTTTATCTTTCTTTCCAGTTCCTTCGCCTTCCTCTCGCTGACCACGTCGCTCGCTTTCTCAATGAGGGTCAGGATGTCCCCCATTCCGAGGATGCGGGAGGCCATTCTCTCCGGGTGAAACTGCTCCAGAGCCTCCGGTTTCTCACCGATGCCCACGAACTTGACGGGAGCCCCCGTGACCGCCCGGATGGAGAGAGCTGCCCCACCCCTCGCGTCGCCGTCCAGCTTGGTG
>RFHC01000090.1 GCA_003696505.1 Deltaproteobacteria bacterium | reverse complement strand
GCCGTATGCCTTCCCAAGGTGTCCCATCGTCCAGCACCTCCTTCCAGCTCTCCTTCACGACTCATTTGCCCGATAAAGCCCATATTAACAGATGATTTCAATTCAGTCTTCAGAGGACTCACCTCTGCCCGAAAAATTTCTCCACTGGAATCACGAGATAACGGAAAGACAGGCGGGGAGGGGAAACCCCTCCCCGGGTATCAGAAGGTGACGATGAGGACTCCCGCCGTCACAGCTATCTGGTAGAGAATCTGGGTGATGTCCTTGATGTCCTTCATGAGGCGGCGCTTGACGATTTTCTCCGGAACGGCAATCGTGTCGCCCGGTTCGAGCTTCACATCTCTTATGTCTCCGACGGTGTTTTCGCTCACGACGGTCCCGTCGGCTTTCACGACGAATATCTGACTCTCGTCCGCGTTGTCCGTCGGTCCGCCCACCAGGTCGAGGTAGTAACCGGCACGCCGTTTGTCCGGGTCGAAGGTCACTGCCGTCGGGTTATACACCTCCCCGACGACGTTGACAACGTTCATCAGTTTCGGCACGTAGAGGACGTCCCCATCCTCGAGGGTGATGTCCGACGCAGACCCCTTAAGTTCCTCGAGGGGTTTCAGGGAAATGACGAGCCTTCCCTTCGCCTTTACCCTCTTCAGCTTTTCCACGAGAGCCCTCCGGGCGCGGAGGAGCTGCTCCTGCACCTTTACGTCCTCGGGGTCGATGATTCCCACCAGCTCCCCCGACTCCTGAACGGCGATTCTGTGCTCCAGTTCCTCGATGAGCTTATCTATCCTCTCCTGCTGCACCTTCCTGATCGATTCGCGCGTGAAAACGGCTCCCTTCAAGTATGCCTCCTCCGTGAATCCGCCGGCCCTCTCGATGAGGGAACTCAGCCGCTCACCCTTCCGGACTCCGTATGTGCCGGGGAATCGGACCTCTCCTGAAATCGTGACGAATATCTTCTCCTCGTAATCGGGAATCCTCTTAACCACCAGGTGGTCCCTGTGCTGGAGGAGAGGGTCTTCCCGACCCGCAAGGGCATCCTCAAGGGAAACGTGGAGAGTCTGCGTCTTCGTCTCCTCTCCGCCCTCGACGACGGTGTACCGGAGGAGTTCCGCATCCTTCAGGTAGGCGCTCTCCAGAAGCCCCCCTGCCTTGAAGATGAGGTCGGATACCCGCATGCCGACGGTGAGGTCGTACTCCCCGGGATTCCTCACGTCCCCGGAAACGTAGACCTTCTTCCTCAACTTCGTTTCATATATCGAGTGAATGAAGACGCGGTCCTCGTCTTCAATGAGAACATCTTCTTCCGGGTCTTCCTCCATCGCCCTGGCCACGTTGAAATATATCGTCTTCAGGGTGCGGTCGGGGAGGATTCGGACGATTTCTCCCTTTTCCAGATACGCCGTCTTTTTCAGGTCACCCCCCAGTTTAATCAGGTCCGAGACGCGCATCCCGTCGTAAACCTCATATGTCCCGGGCTTCCTCACCTCACCCGAGATGGTCGCTCTGGGCAAGTCCTTGAAGGCCGTCTTCGAGTAGACGATGACCCGGTCCCACGGCTGGAGGAGGATGTCCGCCCCCTCTTCTTTCTCGAGAATCGCTTTCCGGAAATCGACGGGAATGATTTCCCTGTGGAGGTCCGGCGGGACGAGGCGAATGACCGTCCCGTAGTCGAAGTACGTCTCAGGCCGAAAGGCGCTCTCGTCCGGGAGGAGGTCGGAGAGGCGCATTCCCTCGTGAAACTGGTATTTCCCCGGGTTTGCCACGTTCCCCTCAAGGTAAACCACGTTGACGTCCTCGTAGAAAATCGGCTTCACCCGGACGATGTCGCCATCCATGAGAGGAAAGTTCTCCCCCCTCGCCTCGAGTTCCTCGAGGTTGACGTCCAGGACGATTCGGGCGATGTTCCCCTCGAGGCGCTCCACCTGCACCTGCTTCTTGTAGCCCGTCGGCGAAACTCCGCCGGCCATCTTCAGGAGGTCCAGGAGTCCCTCCCCCTCCTTCAGCTCGTAGACGCCCTCTCTCCTCACCTCCCCCGCGAGTGCGACCAGTTTCTTCACGACGGGAACGAAGACGGTATCCCCCTGGAGGAGCTTTACGTCCCCGCTCGTGTCCCCTTTCAGGAGCATCTCGTAGAGGTCGATGGTGACGACGGGCCTCCCCTCCCTCTTCACCTGGACTTTCCGGAGAGAACCCGTATCCTTTATCCCCCCCGCCGTGTAGAGCGCCTGGATAGCCGTGTGGAGGGACGAGACGTTGTAGGCCCCGGGGGAGACCACCTCGCCCAGGATGAAAACCTTGATTCCCTTCAGGCGGGTTATCGTCACGTCCACGCTCGCACCGGTGACGACGCTGACCCTGTCGCTGATAAACTTCTTCAACTCTCTGTAAGTTTTCCCCGCAACGTAGAGGGTCCCGAACTTGGGGACGTAAATCTTTCCCTCCCGGTCGACGGTGACCGGATACTGCCCTTCAATCCTCCCCCAGAGGGAGATGAGTATCTCGTCGCCGGGACCGACCACGTAGTCCGGGGAGATGGGGAGGGTGGCCAGGGGCTCAAACTTCCCCTTTTCCCTGCGGAAGATGTCGTGTCCGAAGTAGACGAGGCGCTTCATTTCCTGGCGGACAAGCCTGCCCAGGAAGAGTTTCGCGATGTAAGGGTTCTTCTCCCAGAAGGGAAGCACTTTTTCCGGAGGCGACGGCTCCTTCTCTTTCTCCCCGGCTTTCTTTACCGCTTCCTCCTTCGCCGGTGCTTTTCCCTCTTTTCTCCCCTCAGGACCTTTCTCCCCCCGCCCTTCGAGAATCTTCCGAATCTCTGCAGGGGATTTCTGGAGAATCTCCGGGTGCTTCTGAATGTAATCGAGCGCCCCCGGGGGAAGGTTTTTCATCATTTCCGGGGTGATGCCTTGGGGGAGGAGGGACTCCTGCGCGTGAACGGGACCCGAGGCGGCGAAGAAGAAGACGAAAAAGAGAGAGAGAAACAAGAAGAGCACCGGGACTGGTATTCCCCTCCTCCGGGACATAAACGCCTCCTGCCTACCGGTATTTACCGGAAAATTTAATCAGATGCGGTCTCCCTTTTCAACGGAGACCGTCACTTTTTCGCGAGGAGGACAACGGCCTCCGAATCGGGGGTGAACTTTCTCCCCACGAATCCCGGGTGGATGCTCATCACAGAGAGTCCCGCTTCCCTCGTCGCGCTGACGAGCTCTTCCGCCGTCATCGGGTAGAGGGGTATGGAATTCTCAATCCGGATTCTCTCCGACGGGACCTCAATCGTCGTGCGGAAAATCACCTTCTCGTTGCTCGTGAACTCGTACTTCCTGTGAAACGTGAGCTCCCCCTCGTTCACCGTGATGACGGGGAGCTCTTCGATTCTCTCACGAAATATTCTCTCGTAATTGAGAATCTGGATGAGGAGTATCCCGTTGGGAGAAAGCATGGTCGCCGCATCCTGGATGAACTTCTTCGCTTCCCCCTTCGGGACGTGGACGAGCGAGTTGCCGATGTTCATGACCAGGTCAAATCCTGGCGGGAAGAGCCGGGTCATCTCCGCGAAGACCCCCCTCTTCACCTCGGCATCGGGATAGTTCTTCAACTTCTCCCGCGCCAGCCCCACCATTTCGGGGTCCGCGTCGAAACCGCAGGCCTTTACCCCCCGTTTGGCGAAGCAGAGGAGCTGACTGCCCGACCCGCAGGCGGCGTCGAGGACTTTTGCCGGCTTGAAATCCCGGACGATTTCCGCGAAGAATCTCTCCTGCTCCTCCGATACGGGGAAAATGAGGTCGTAATATTTGCTGATGCGAGAGTAGAAATCCATGATGCTCCCCCCTCGTCTGGTCTGGATAACGATGAATTGGACTCACCAGAGAATATATCAGGGGCTGTGAAAATTCAAGGAGAGGGAAGGGGCCGGGACCCGATTCCGGAGGAGGGGAGGTCTCGGGTCCCGGCAATCACGGATGCGGGCTCTACGCGGTTTTCGCTCTCTTCCTCGCTTTCTTTTCCGATTTCTCTTTCTCTTCGAAGTAGATGGCCTTGTTGATGGCAGCCAGATACGCCTTGATGGCGGCCACGACGATGTCCGTGCTCGTCGCCTTCCCGAGGTAAACGCCTCCGTTGGCGCGCACCCGGACCGTGGCTTCCCCGATGGCGTCTTTCCCGCTCGTGACAGCGCTCAGGTTGAACGACTCGAGACGGAATTTCCTCTTCACGATTCTCTCGATGCACTTGTAAGCCGCATCGATGGGACCGTTGCCGGTGGAAGCGTCGCTGACGAGGCGCCCCTTCTTTGAGACCTTGAGTGCGGCCATGGGAATCCCCTCGGTGGCGGAGAGAATCTGGACGTGCTCGAGACGGTACGTCTCGGGAATCCGGAAGAGTTCCTCTTCCACGATGATTGCCAGGTCCTCGTTCATGACCTCCTTTTTCTTGTCCGCCACTTCGAGGAACCTGTTGAAGACGTTCTCAAACTGCTCCTCCGTGAGGCTGTACCCCATCTCCTCGATCCGGTGCCTCACGGCGTGCCTTCCCGAGCGGGCAGTGAGCACGAACTGATGGGCCGGGACTCCCACGTCCTCGGGGCGGATAATTTCATAAGTCGCCCTGTCCTTGAGTATCCCGTCCTGGTGGATTCCTGAAGAGTGGGCGAACGCGTTGCTCCCCACGATGGCCTTGTTGGGCTGAACAACGAGACCCATGAGAGAACTGACCATCCGGGAGGTGCGGTATATCTCCTTCGTGTTGATCCCCGTCTCGTATTCGCCTATGAAATCCTTTCTCGTCCTGAGCGCCATCACCACTTCTTCGAGGGCGCAGTTTCCCGCCCTCTCGCCGACTCCGTTAATCGTCACCTCAACCTGTCTGGCGCCGTTTCTGATGGCAGCCAGCGTGTTCGCCGTCGCGAGGCCCAGGTCGTTGTGGCAGTGGACTGAAAGGATGACCCTGTCGAGTGCCGGCACCCTCTCCCGGAGCCTCCGGATTCTCTCCCCGAATTCCTCCGGAATGGCATATCCCACCGTGTCGGGGACGTTGATGACGGTTGCCCCCGCCTTGATGACGGCTTCGATGGTCCGGCAGAGGTAATCGAAGTCCGTCCGCGACGCATCCTCCGTGGAAAACTCCACGTCCTCGCAGAGGGACTTCGCGTACTTCACCGCTTCAACGGCCATCTCCAGAATCTTCTCCCGGTCGGCCCGGAGCTTCTTCTGAATGTGAATGTCCGACGTGGCGACGAAGGTGTGAATCCGGGGCCTCTCGGCGTAGCGAATCGCCTCCCAGGCCGCGTCTATGTCTTTTTTGAGAACCCTGCAGAGGGCAGCGATGACCGGTCCCTTTACCTCTTTCGCCACGGTCTGGACAGCCTCCAGGTCTCCGGGCGAAGAGATGGGAAAGCCGGCTTCAATTACGTCCACGCCGAGGACTGCCAGTTGCCGCGCAATTTCCAGTTTCTGTTCCTTCGCCAGTTTCGCGCCGGGCACCTGTTCACCGTCCCTGAGGGTCGTGTCGAAGATATAAATTTTTTCCGCCATGTCGTTCCTCCTGGTTTTCTTATTTTCCTTTCAATCTTTTTCTCAAGTTGCCCCTGACGCCATCCCGTAGGATGGACCGGGGGAGGGAAATCCTTTTCGTCGTTTCCCGGGTCTCCCCCATGTCTCTCCACCTCCTGTTTCGTCCTGAGAATGAAAAAAGCCGCGAAAGGTTTTTCCTCCTTCCGCGGCTCTGTCTTTCTGAAAAAACAAAGCCGCGGGCACCTGCGGTGCCCGCGGCCTTTCGTCCCTTATGTCATATTCGGGTCACACCTCCGCGGGCACCGCCTCCATAAGCGATAGGAATAGGCCGAGGAGATTGCCCGCGGGTATGTTTCTTCCTGCTCTCATTTCTCTTCCTCGATAAGTTACGTCTATGTTAGTCTTATCGGAATCTCCCCGTCAAGGCTTTAATCGCCTCTCCCGTGAATCCGGCCACATTTTCCTCTCACGCCGGTTTCCTGTAAACTGAATCCGAAAAAAGGAAAAAGTCCGGGAGGTTTTCCGTGAAGAGGATAAAAGAAGTATTCCGGCGCTACTTTTTCGCAGGGCTTTTCGTCCTCATCCCGATTGCTCTCTCTGTCTTCTTCATCATCTGGTTCTTCAAGAAGGTGGATTCTCTCTTCTCACCCCTCGTTGTTGCGATAATGAAAGCCCTCCTCCCCTTCATGGAGGTGCGGCACATCCCCGGGACCGGTTTCGTCCTCGGAATCATCATCATCCTCATCATAGGATTCCTCAGCAAGACTTTCCTCATGAGAAAATTCCTCGAACTCGTCGATGCCGTCATGAAAAAGATTCCCATCGCCAAGTCGGTTTACTCGACGGTGAAGACGCTCACAGAGGCATTTGCCCCGGATAACAGGACTGCCTTCCGGGAGGTGGTCCTGGTGAAGTACCCTCGAACGGAGAGCTACGCCATCGGCTTCGTGACGAAGCGGCTCACCTGCGGAGATGAAGAGCTGGACGCCGTTTACGTCCCGACGAACAACCTCTACCTCGGAGAGGTCCTTTTCGTCAATCCGGAAGACATCCTCCCGACGAACCTGACTGTGGAGGAGGGAATTAGAGTCGTTGCGTCAGGGGGAACAGCAGCCCCGGACTGCATTGAGGGGCCAGATAAAGGGGAAAACGGGGGAAGGTAACCCGGGTCCTTCACTTCCCTCTTTTTTCACTCCAGGACGTCGCCGTGATAGGTGATGACCTTCTCTACCAGGAATTCCATCTCTCCCCGCGGAATCTTCACGTAAACCTCGTCCCCCGGTCTCGCGCCGAGGAACGCCCTCCCGATGGGAGAGTTGAGGGAGACGAAGTCAGGGTTACCGTCCATGGCCTCGTGAGGGACGATGACGAACTTCCGCTTCTCGCCGGTCTCCAGGTTCTCCACGAAGATGGTGGAACCCAGGCTCGCCTGGTCCCGGGGGATATCATCGAGGGAAATGCTCGAGAGCGCCTGAATCCTCTCGTTCAGCTGGGCGAGGCGGGACATGATGGTGGACTGCCTCTCCTTCGCCGATTCATATTCGGCGTTCTCGGAGAGGTCACCCTTCGATATGGCCTCACCAATCTCTTTCGGAAGTTCTACCGTCAGTTCCCGGTGGAGCGATTCCGCCTCTTTCCTCAACCGGTCGATGATTTCACGAAGGTCGAACATCTGTCCCTCCAGAAAAAAGGAGGGACCTGGCATCCGTCAGGTCCCTTCTCCCGATCTTTTTAATATTTTACGACTTTTCCTATTCCATCTCCACGGAGAATTCCTGGTAATCGAACCAGAAACCGTTCTGACTGATGGCGTCTATTTCCGCCTGGATGATCTTTTTGTGGTTTTCCTCCTCCTTCGCGAGAGAGAGGAAGAGCGACTTCAGTTCCCCCTCCTCTGCCTTCTCCGCCTGGCGGAGGTAGAACTTGTTCGCCAGTATCTCGTATTCCAGCGCAACCTCGAGGGCCTTCAGGTCGTCCAGGTCCTCGATGTTGAGGTTGAGAAGGTCCACGTTCGCCTCTCCCGCATCGACGACGGCAGGTTCGGCTTCGTCGGTCTTCGGGAGAACCCAGGGTTTCCCCTCGAGGAGAGCGTAGAGATGCTTCTCCAGTTTCTCCAGGTGTCCAATTTCATCGAGAGCGAGATTGAGGAGGACCAGCCTTCCCTTCTCGTCTTTCGTCTTCTTTGCGAACTTCAGGTATCTCTTGCACGCCCCCTTCTCATTCCCGATGGCGATGTGAATCGCCTTTACCATGTCAGAAATTTCCATTCTGTTCGTCCCTCCCTTCTCTTATTTCCGTGAAAAGCTCTCCTGCCTGAGAGCGAAGTTATTCTACTACCTTCCCCTCACCATTTTCCACCTTTCCGGAAAGGGACCCGGTAATTCTCCCGTCATCGAACTCCCCCACTTTCCTGATCACGCCGACGCAAAATTCGTCCAGAGTCTTCACCCCGGGTTTCTGGTAGAAAATGCCCGTGTAGATTTTCTCCCCCGCAGACGCGAACTTCATCGCCTGGTCCCAGTCTGTCAGGTCCCGCTCTCCCGGAAGGGGTTCTGTCATCTCGTAGTACTTTTCGTAGGTCTCGTTCCTGTTGAAGGTGACGCAGGGAGAGAGGACCTGGACGAGGGAAAATCCCCTGTGTTTCACCGCCTCGACCACGATTGCGTTCAGTTCGTCGGGTCTCCCGGAAAAGCCTCTCGCCACGAACGTCGCGCCGTGAACGAGGGAGAGTTTCACCGGGTCGAGCGGGCGGGATGGATTCCCGTACGGAGTCGTCGAGGTTACGTCCCCCGAAGGGGTTGTCGGGGCAACCTGACCTTTCGTCAGCCCGTAAATCGAGTTGTCCAGGAGGATGTAGGTAATGTCCACGTTGGACCGGGCAGCGTGGGGAAGATGCCCTCCGCCGATGCCGAGACCATCGCCGTCCCCGCCCACGACCAGGACGGTGAGAGAGGGATTCGCCAGTTTCACACCCAGTGCGACGGGAAGGGCTCTTCCGTGAACCCCGTGAAAGCCGTAACAGTTGACGAACATGGGGAATCGGCCGGAACATCCGATCCCCGAGACGATGACGAGCTGGTGATTCTCAATCCCCAGCTCGGACATCATGTGATAGACAGCGTGGAGGCCGGCGAAGTGCCCGCACCCTCCGCAGAAAATGGGCCTCAGCCGCCCGTGTTTCTCGACGATCTTCTTCTTCCGGACCTGTGAGATGTTGACGAGAATCTCTTCTTTTCTCTTCATCTCGCTCATACGAGGAGCCTCTCTTTCACCGCCTCCGTCACCTCACCCGGCGAGGGGGGCTCGCCGCCGGGAAGGTGGACTTCATCGGCGGATATCCCGTAGTATCCTTTGAGGAACTTCGCCAGCTGGCCGAACCGGTTCTGTTCGACGACGATGACCTTCTCCGCCCTCTCGAAGGCACCCCTCATGACATCCTCGTGCTGGGGGAAAATCGTCGTCATCTTGCAGAGCCGAATGGAGTAGCCATCATTCCACAACCTCTTGACCCCCTCCTCAACGGCACCGAAGGAGGAGCCCCAGCTCACGACGAGGTTCTTCCCATCCTCGGGGCCTTCGAAGACCGGCGCCGGGAGGTCACCGAGCATTGCACGGAACTTTCGGAATCTCTTCTCCGTCATCGCCACGTGATTGGGAACGTCGTAACCCGGCGCGCCCGTCTCGTCGTGCTCCAGCCCCGAAGTGGTGTAGGAGATACCGGGAGTCCCCGGCACCACCCAGGGAGATACGCCCGTCTCCGTGATTGCGAATCTCCTGTACGCCTCCGGAGGACCGGTATATTCGAGGCGGGTCGACCCCCTTTTCTCCTCGAGGATGGAGGCGGGCACCGAGGTGTGGGACATGGCGATGAACTTGTCCGTCAGGACGATGACAGGGGTCTGATATTTCTCCGCCACGTCGAACGCATCCTGGAGAACCGCGTAGGATTCGGCGATGTTCGTTGGGGCCAGGACGACGCGAGGGCTGTCGCCGTGACCGCCCCACAGGGCGATGTTCAGGTCAGCCTGTTCCACTTTCGTGGGAAGACCCGTCGAGGGTCCGCCCCGCATGGCGTTGACTATGACGAGGGGCGTCTCGGTCATGACCCCCAGGTTTATTATCTCTGACATGAGAGAGAGGCCCGGGCCAGAGGTGGCCGTCATCGCCCTCTTTCCGGCAAACCAGGCTCCCGTGACGGCGCCGATGGCGGCAATCTCGTCCTCTGTCTGGACGACGATGCCCCCGTACCGGGGGAGCTCCTTCGCCAGATTTTCCATGAGTTTCGACGCCGGCGTGATGGGGTAGCCGGCAAAAACGGCGAGAGAAGCGTTGACGGCGGCGCGGGTCATGGCGTCGTTTCCCGAAATGATGACCCTCTCCTCTCCGGGAGGAGGTGCCTTCTCCAGTTCGATGAGACGGTACTCTACCTCCTCGTAAGCGTACCCTTCGTCAAAGAGGGCGATGTTCTGAGAGAGGACCTTCTCTCCCTTCCGCAGGAAGAGTTCCTTGAGGACCTGGTGAAATGGTTCCTTCGGGAGACCGAGGAGTTTCGCCAGGAAACCGACGGCCACCACGTTCTTCCCCAGCTTCCGTCCCGTCACCCTTTGAGCCGTGTGTTCGAGGGGAACCCCGTACGGGCTCATGTAGTTACCCGCGAAGTGGGGGACCGACTCGCTCTCCTTCACGGTTATCCCGGGAAGACTGTCGTAGATGATGACGGCGTCTTCTGCCAGGGTCTTTATCTGCTCGATGGCGAAAACGTTGTTGAGCCCGATGAGAACATCCACGGCATCTGCCCGCGCCGTCACCTCCTCGACAGAAACCCGCACCTCGGATATGGTCTTCCCGAACCCCCGTATCTCCGCCGGGAAAGTGTCGTAGACGAGAACGCTGTAACCGAGTTTCACGGCAGCCCGGGCGATGAGGGCTCCCGTTGCAACGGACCCGTCGCCGGCCCCTCCGCACGTCTGTATCGTTATCTGTCTCCGCGCCATCAGTCCCACCACCTTGCGTAGAGCTGCTCGCCGAAAATGGTGTAGGGCCTCATCTTCTCAATTTCGAGTCTCTCCATTGCCTCACCTGCCATGTTCCTCCCTGCCACCTCACCCTGCCTGGCGGCGTTGGGATGCCCCAGATTGACCCAGTACCTTCCTATGGAAGGATGGTAAATTTCCGCGCAGTCCCCGGCTGCGAATATCCCCTCCTCCGTCGACTGGAGGTAATCGTCCACGATCACCCCCTGGTTGAGGTATATTCCCGAATTCTTCAGGAAGCTCACGTTCGGGGCAAATCCCCCCGAGGCGAAGACGAGCCCGCACTCCACCGTTTTCCCCGAGAGGAGCTCAACGCTGTAGAGACCTTTATTCTTTTCTTCAACCCTGTTCACGTCGTCACCCTCTATTAATTGGATGCCCGCTTCTCTGATCAGATTTCTCAGATGCTCGTTTTCATCATCGGGGAGGGCCGGGTAGTAGAGCCTTTTATCGGGCGTGACGAGAGTCACCTGAACCCCGCTCTTCACGAGGACACGAGCGAGCTCGAGGGCGTTGAACCCCTTCCCTCTGAGGAGTGCGGCTTTCAATGAAGGGAGGGCATCCCGGATTTTCAGAGCGTCCTCGAGAGTCGAGAAGGTGGAAAGATGCGGTGCGTATTTCTTCAGGTGAGCGGGAATCACCTCCCGCCTTCCCGTGGCCACGAGGAGGGCGTCGAAACGGAGCCTCTCGTTGTTCGAGAGGTAGACGTAGCGCCCTGACACCGAAACACTCACCACCCGCTGCCCCTTCCTCAGGCGGAGACAGGCCCTGTCGTAAAAATCGAGAGGTTCGATGAGAATCTCTTCCGGACCCTTCTTCCCCAGGACCACCTCACCCAGGGCTGCCCGATAATACGGAAAAGCTATCCCCTCTTCCACGATGGTTATCTCGCACTCCCTCTCGACGGCTCGAATCGCCTTCGCGGCGGAGATTCCCGCCACCCCCGCTCCCACGATAACGAAGCTCCGCTTCATCTCCATCACTCTCCCCTTTCCTTTATCACCTGGACGCGGGCGACGGATATGCAGTCCACGGGGCAAGCCCGGATGCAGTTTCCACAGCGGATACACTCAACGTTGTCGATGACGATGGCCGCAACCTCATCCCAGCCCGAAGCCTCGACGACGGACATGTTCCCCTCCTCGTCGAAGGAGACGTCCTTCGCCAGGAGGATGCACTTTCGCGGCATCGCCTCAATGCAGGCGCTGCAGTAGATGCACCGGTCGATGTGTATCTGGTAATCGTGGTTGCACAGGTAGCAGCGCTTCGCTTCCAGGTCGGCCCTCTCCTCGTCGTATCCGAGGAGCACCTCCGCCTCCATGGAAAACCTCTCTTTCAGGTCGAGTGTCGGCATCTCCTGACGCTCAATGAAATCGTAACTCCTCTCCCGTCCCGTCCCGGGTCCCGGCTGAAGGGATATCTCCACCGCCACCCGGAGAGGTTTCTCCCCCGTGAGCGCAACGTGCACCTGGTCTGCCGTCTCTTTCCCGTCAGCCACTGCCTCGATGATTGAAGACGGACCCGTTCTCACGTCTCCGGCGAAGAAGACTTTCGTTTCCCCCAGGCGCGTGGGCACGGGATTCCCCGGAAGGGAGAGTTCCCTCACCGGTTTCTCCTCCGCCCTCTGCCCGATGGCGGGAACGACCAGGTCTGTCTCGAGGACGAACTCGGAACCGGGAATCGGAACTGGGCGCCTGCGCCCCGACTCGTCGGGTTCTCCGAGACGGTTCCTCACGAACCTCACACCTTGAACCCTGCCGGAACCGTCGCGGACGACTTCGACGGGGGAAGCGAGGTAAATGGTCTCGATCCCCTCAGCATCCATCTCCTCCAGCTCCTCCTCGTCGATGGTCATCTCCTGTCTGGTGCGCCTGTAGACGAGCCGAACTTCTTTTGCTCCCAGCCTCACGGCGGAACGGGCGCAGTCCACAGCGGTGAACCCTCCTCCCACCACCGTCACTCGTTCGGGAACCTTCGTGAGTTTCCCCGCGTTCACGTCCATCATGAAAGTGAGTCCGTGATAGACCCCCTCTCCCTCCTCCCCCGGCACGTTCAGGTGTATCGGCTCCATCGTGCCGATGGCGATAACGACGGCGTCGAAATCCGCCGCCAGCTCCTCCACGGTCACGTCCTCTCCGAGGGTAACCCCCGTCTTCAGCTCCGCTCCCAGGGAGAGGACCGACTGGATGTCGAAGTCGGTCACCTCCTTCGGAAGCCTGAATCGGGGGATTGCCAGCGTCATCATCCCGCCCGGTTCGCCGTATTTTTCAAAGATGGTGACTTCGTGCCCCCAGAGGAGGAGCTCGTTGGCACAGGCAAGCCCGGCAGGCCCTGCCCCGACAACAGCAACCCTTTTCCCCGTGGGAGGGGCTTTCTCCCACTTCTCGGAAACGTTGAATCTCCCGAAGTCCCAGCCAACGCGCTTCAGGTAACAGATGGAGACGGGCTCTCCCAGACCCTCGAAACCATGCCGGCAGGGAGGCTCGCAGGGCCTCGTGCAGACCCGACCGAGGATTCCGGGGAAGATGTTGTCCCTCCTGTTAATCTCGTAGCAGAGGGAGTAATCTTTTTTGACGATCGCCTCGATGTAACCGGGGATGTCGGTCCGGGCGGGGCACCCCGTCCGGCAGGGGATGTTCTTTTTCAGCCACCCCACATCGCGGGGGTCGCGGGAAATGAATTTCGACACGGTTCCTCCTGATTCTCAATCTGTCACGAGAACGAACTTCTCCTTCGGAGCACCGCAGACGGGGCAGTTCTCCGGCGGTTCGTCACCCAGGTGGATGTATCCGCAGACCGAACATTTCCACTTCTTCATCTCAGATCCCCCTCCCCTCAATTTTTCTCACTATTTTGCTATTTTCTCATACTCTCTCGCCTTTTCCAAATTCCCCAGTCTCCGGTGGGCGCGCGCCAGATACCGGGCGGCGATTTTCGTGGGCATAAGCTCCATGCTCTTTTCCAGGTGGAGGACGGATTCGGAGGTCTTCCCCAGTTCGTACAGGTCGATTCCCAGATAGAGCCTCCCCAGAGCGTATTCCGGGTCCAGGAGCACGGACTGCTCCAGGTACCTCCTCGCCGTTGAATACTCCTCCCGGAGAAGGTGGACGAGCCCCACCTTCGCGGGAAAGGGAGCCTGGTTCGGCTCTCGCTCCATGGCCTCGCGGAACTTTGCCAGGGCGGCGCTCAGTTTCTTCTCCCTCAGGAGGCGGTCCCCCTCGTCGGCGATGTCGTAAGCCTTCTGCACCTTCCGGATTCCCTCGGTCCTCTGCAGGTATTCACCCTCGCCGATGACGAAACGGGGATTGTCGAGAGCGTCGGGATACCGCTCGTTCACGTAGCGTCTGATGTTTTCGAGCCTCTCGCGGGAAAAGGGGTGCGTCCGGAACAGGCCCTCAACCCAGAGAGGATCTTTCCCCTTTTCAAACTTCTCGTAGAAAAACTCCTGCAGGTCTATCGCCCCCCTCGGGTTGTACCCTGCCCTGACCATGTAGTCCACGCCCAGGTAATCTGACTCCCTCTCCTGTTCCCGGGAGTATCCGTTCTCGATGAGGGAGAGGCCGATGCGGGAGAGGTCCATGACGGCACCGGAGCGGGCTCCTCCGGCAACGGCTACTCCCAGAAGCGCGACGTTCCAGAGAATGGACCTCTGATAGGCAGCCACGGCGTGTCGGGCAGTCACGTGCCCTATTTCGTGCCCCAGCACGGCTGCCAGTTCCGCTTCCGAGGAAAGGTTTACCAGGAGACCCCTGTTCACCGCGATGAACCCCCCGGGAAGGGCAAAGGCATTGACGACGGAGGAGTTCACGATTTTGAACGTGTACTTCAGGTGGGGACGATGGGAAACCCGGGCAAGCCTTCTCCCCACCTGCGCCACATACTCTTCCAGAGCCTCGTCTCTGTAAAAGCCTCCCATGCTCTGGGAAATAGGGGCGAAAGAGCGCGCCCCGAGCTTCACCTCCTCCTCTTCCGTCACCTTAACGAGCGCCAGCTCCCGCTTCCCCGTCACAGGGTTGACGGCGCAGGCAGTGAGGAGGAGGCTCAGGAGAAAAAGGGAAAGAAAGGGGAAGACCTTCCTCATCGTTTCCCTCCCTTACCTCCCTCGACTTTCCTCAGCTTCTCCATCAGTTCCTCTCTTTTGTCGAGGAGCCTTGCAAGCTCTCTCCTCGCCTCTCCCACCTCTTTTTTCGCCTCGCGGAGGCGCCGCTTCTTCTCCTTCAGGTCCCTCTTCAGGTCCCTCAACTCCCTCCTCAGCTCTTTCCTCTCTCTCCTCTTCCTGCGTATCTTCCTCGTCAAATAGTCAATCCGGCTCGTTATCTCTCTCACCCTCTCCCTGTCTGGATTCCCGGAAGAGAAGAGGGCCTCCCTCTCCTCGTGGAGTTCCTCCCTCTCGTCGACGAGGTTCTCCAGCTCTTCTTCCACCTCATCCAGTTCATCTTCTATGAAGCTCGCGTCCCGGTCGAATCTTCTCTCCGCCCGAAAAAGCTCGTCCTCCGCCCGGGAGAGGGAGTCATCCAGAGAGGAGAGCCTCTCCCTCGCCTGGACGATTTTTTCCTGGAGTTCGGTCAATTCCCTCCGCACTTCCGCCGCCTTCTCCTCCTCCCTCTCCCTGAGAACCTGGAGGAAGAGAAGTTCCCCCTCCTTCCGCAGACGGCGGTGCTCCTCTGGAGAAACCCCAACCGCGACCACAGGGTCTCCGGGAGATGCCTTCTCGAACAGTTCCAGAGGCAGGGGCTGTGACCAGAACCCCGTCTGGAGAACCTCGAAGGGATAGATGAGGGAGATTCTCTCCTCGCCGTGAAAGAGCGCGAAGTCCTCATCTCCCGTAACCTTCGCTCCCCGGGGGAGGTCGACGAAGACCTGTCGGAATTCCCTGCTGACCACAGACACTTTCCCCCTCACCTCCCCGGCAAAGGCAGGGGAAGGATGAGCGAAGAGGAGATATCCGAGGAAGAAACCTCCGATGAGCGTGAGTGCTCGCTTCATTCAGAAACCACTTTCTCCAGGAGGTCGTAATCTATCTTCGCGGCGTAGGAGGTGAGAACCTCCTCGTCGCTGATTCCCGACCCTCTCACCGTGACGAGGACCTTCCTGGCAAAGGCGATGGAGAGTTCTCCCTCCCTGGAGGACGGGTCGAAGCGGAGGAGCGCCCTCTGCCCGTTCACCCTTACGAGCTTCTGGTCGGGACCGATGAGCATGGGATTATCCATGATGCCGAGGAAAGACTGGAGGAGGGGATTATCCATGGCAATCTCTATGGTAACGCGCGAGGAGCCCTTCCGGTAAACGCGCTTTCCAGAAATTCCTCCCCCCAGGTACGCCGTCCCGGCAGACTGCATTTCCGGTTTCTCCGCCTTCCAGCCGGGAAGGGGGTCGGGAAAGACGCCCTTCAGTCTCTCCCCCTTCTTCTGCCGGATGAGCTGGGCCGCGAATTCCAGTTCTTTTATCGCCTCCGAGTAGTTCCCCTTCTCGTAAAACTTTTCCGCTGCCCTGATAGACTCCTTCACCTCGTCGGCCCGTGCAGGAGTGAGGAGAAGAGTCAGGAGGAAAATCCCCCCCACGAAAAACGCGATGCCCTTCAGGAAATTCCTCATTGTCCACCCCCTTTTTTATTCAGACGAAGTTTGACACTATTTTATTTCACACATCCTTTCCCATCGAGGGAAAGACGGTTCTCCTTTTCCTTCTCCAATCAATTCCCCATTTGTGTTAACCTTTTAAGCCGTATCAGAAAATTTGAAAGGGAGAAGAGAGGAAGATATGGAAAACTATCGATTCCTCCGCGCCTGTTTCGGCGAGACGACGGACACCGTTCCCATCTGGATTATGAGACAGGCGGGGAGATACATGCCTGAATATCAGGAAGTGAGGCAGAAACACTCCTTCATGGAGATGTGCAAAACCCCGGACCTGGCGGTGAAGGTCACCCTCCTCCCCGTGGACATTCTCGGGGTCGACGCCGCCATCCTCTTCTCCGACATCCTCATCCCCGTCGAAGCCATGGGAATCCCCGTCGAGTTCGTCGAGGGAAAGGGCCCGGTCCTCGGGGCAAAGATAAGAGATGAATCGGATGTGGAACGCCTCGCCGAGTTCGACCCGGCGGAGAAGACGGGCTTCGTCATGGAAGCCGTGAGAATTCTCCGGAAAGAACTGGAGGGGAAGGTCCCCCTCATCGGATTCTCCGGTGCCCCCTTCACTCTGGCCTCCTACATCGTCGAAGGTGGCTCGTCGAAGAACTTCATCAAGCTGAAAACGCTCATGTACCAGGCTCCCGATATTTACAGGAAACTCATGTCGAAACTGACCCGGGTCGTCACCGACTACCTGAATGCCCAGATAGAAGCAGGGGCCCAGGCAGTTCAGCTCTTCGACACCTGGGCAGGAATCCTCACTCCCTCGGATTACCGCGAGTACGTCCTCCCTTACACGAGGAAGGTCATCGCCAACCTGAAAAGGGACGAGGTCCCTGTCATCCACTACGCCAACGACAGCGCCACCCTGCTCCCCCTCTTCCGGGAACTGGGTGCCGACGTCTACGGCATCGACTGGAGGATAAACCTCGACGACGCCGTAGAGGCCTTAGGCGGTGACGTGGTCGTTCAGGGGAACATGGACCCGACGGCCCTCTTCTACCCGGTGGAAAAGATTGAGAAGATTGCCGGGGATATCATCGCCAGGGGACGAAAAGCGCGGGCTCACATCTTCAACCTGGGGCACGGGATTCTCCCCACCACCGATCCGGAACACGCACGGGCACTCGTGGAAGCCGTTCACCGTCTCGGGAAAAAATAGGAAGAATCATGAGAGAGAAGAAGGTCTCCGTCATCCTCCTCTCCATGGGGGGACCGGACACCATCTCCGCCATCAGGCCCTTCCTCTTCAACCTCTTTCGGGACAGGGACATTATCCCCATCCCGGGAGGTCCCGTGGTCCAGACGCTCTTCGCTTACGTCGTCTCCGGAATCAGGGCGAGGAAGGTCCGCCCTCTCTACGAGCAGATTGGAGGAGGGTCCCCCATTGCCTCCATTACCGAAGCCCAGGCGAGAAAACTGGAACTCTTTCTCAACGAAGAGGGCCCCTGCAGATTCACCACCCACGTGGGGATGAGATACTGGTACCCCTTCGTCAAGCACGCCGTCTCCGAGGTGAGGGAGGAAAAGCCCGACCTCCTCGTTGCCCTCTCTCTCTACCCCCACTACAGCAGGACGACGACGGGTTCCTCCCTCCGTGAATTGAAGCGGTGCCTCGAGCGCTGGAAGGTTGACGTCCCCTTAAGGGTGGTGAGGGAATACCCCGACCACCCCGGGTACATCGCCTCCCTCAGGGAAAAGATTCTCCCGCTCGTTAAAGAGAGCTCTCCAGAGAGAACCGCCATCGTCTTCTCCGCCCACGGCCTTCCCAAGGGACTCATAGCTGCCGGGGACCCCTACCTCTCCCAGGTTGAAACGACGGTGAAAAGGGTCATGGATGATTTCCCCGGGTTCCCCTGGTACCTCTCTTTCCAGTCCCGCCTGGGGAGAGACTGGCTCGAACCGGACACGGAAGAGGTAATTCGACTCGCCCGCAGGTCGGAGTTCGAGAAAGTCGTTCTCGTGCCGGTCAGTTTCGTCTGCGACCACATCGAGACGCTCTACGAGGTCGACATCTACTACCGCCAGGTGGCGGAAGAGGAAGGACTCGAGTTCGCCCGTGCAGGCGT
>RFHC01000089.1 GCA_003696505.1 Deltaproteobacteria bacterium | reverse complement strand
GGAGAAAAAGGGTCGAGGAGCGTCGCCTGTATCTTCTCCTCCCGCTGAACGTCGTACGAATACCTCAGCGAAAACGAGCCCAGTTCCCGAAGTTCCCCCTCTCCCAGGCGGATGAACCTCATATCCAGCCCCCCCAGGAGCCTCATTTTCTCCGGGGCCCTGTCCGTCGGCTCAAACTCCACAGATGGCGGATTGGTGAGTCGGTCTGTTTTCTGGAAAGAGAAAGAGGGTCTCACCTGGTGGATTGTCCTTCCGTACCTCCGGGAAAGCAGCGTGGAGAGGGTAAGGACCGAGTCGACATAAGCAATCTCCTCTATCTCCTTTCCCCCGCCGGGATTTTTCGTCCTGTATGCTCCTCCGTAAACCTCCGTGTCCATGTCGAAGAGGAAGCGGTCGAAGAACTTGATCGGTGTGACGAATCGGAAGCGCGCGTCCCCCTTTTCCACGGCTCCCTCGAGGGCAGAGTAAAAGTTCTTGAAGCGCACATCTCCGAATACAGAAAATATCTTCAGGAACGGGAACCTCTTCACCCGGAAATCGATAGTGGGGAGGACGTTTTTCGTCGTCTTGCTGTCACCTGCCGGGTCGAGATTCTGGACATACGTAAAGCCCGCGTAAGAAGCTAACGAGTCACCTTCCAGACCAAAAGCGCCGTCGCTTATCGATTGCCTTGCGGTCCTGAGGAAAATTTCGTCCCTGAAGTCAACGAAGTAGGTCTCATCAGACGCGTAACGGGACTTCCAGTTCATGAAAAAGGGGAAGTCTCCCGTGATAACCGTCCCCCCGGTGAGAGCAAACCTCTCCTCCCCCACTTTCCTGTCCTTTATGTATTCCCCCTGAATCTTTCCTTCTGAATCCTGTGTCAGTCGAAACCTCACTTCTGCTGCGGGTTTGAACCCCCTCTCCGTCATGTAGTCGAAGTTCAGAGTAACGTCAGACGAGGATGAGGTAACGACGTAGAAGGGAACGATAAAACGGACCCCCCTCGTGGAGTCAGAAGAGAAACTGGGGACGAGAAAACCCGTTTCCCTCTTCGTCTTCGCCGGGAAGAACGCGTAAGGGACCCAGAAGAGGGTTTTGCCCCTCACGAGGAGAGTGATGTTGCTCCCCGTGGCGTACCCTCCCAATTCGACCTTTCCCCTGCCGATTCCAATCTCCCAGTCTCGCTCCTCGCACTCGTCGCACGTGGTAAAGCGGGCCTTTTTGACCCGGAAAAGGTCCTTCTCCTCTTCGACGAATTCCTCTGCTTGAACGAAAATGTGTTCCTTCCTCACCCTGAGGACCGCTTTTTTCAGGGAGACGAGCCCCGTCTTCACGTCGACGAGCACGCTCTCCGCAGAAAATTCCACCTCTCCGTCGGAATAAGAGACGTTTCCCCTGGCCTCGATGATTCCCTCGCGAAACCTGTAGAGGGCGCTGTCTGCCGAAACTCTCCTCTCCCCCCAGGAAAGAACGATACCACCCGTCGCCTGGACGATGCCCTCTTCCTTCAAAATCTCGAGCCTCCCGGCCTGCACGTCAACCGGGCCGGCAAGGGGAATCGTCCCTACCTGCGGACGTCCTGTACGGGGAAACAGGACAATGCCCAGGAGAAGGAGAACTGAAACCAGCAGGTTATATGTCTGCCGTTTTTCCTTCAAGGCGGTAATATTCCCCCACAAGGTAGTGAGACCCCACGACCATGACGCACCCCCCACTCCCCGCAATCTTCTTCCCGCGACTCAGCGCGTCTCTCAACGACTTAGCCACCAAGACTTTCACTCCCAGCAGGGAGGAGACTTCCCTGATTCTCCTGAAAGGGTGGAACATCTCTCCCAGCTCAACGTAGATGATATCGTCGGCGACTTCCCCCCAGGTCCTCAAAAGGGAGAGCGGGTCACGGTTTTTCATGAGGGAAAAGACGAGTACTCTCCGGCCGCGACACTCAAGCTTCCCTGCCTCCCGGCAAAACGCCTTCACCGCCTCAAGGTTGTGCCCCACGTCGAGGACGACCGTCGTATGGCCGGGCACCACTTCAAAACGCCCGGGAATGACCGTCTCCTCCAGAACTTTCAATAACCTTTCCCCCCTCTTCCCGCTCACGCTTCCCGCCACGCACGAAAAAGCGGCAAGCGCGAGAAGGGCGTTTCCCGCCTGGAATCCCGTTCCTTTCACAGGAGAAACTCCTTCGATGATTTCCCCTCTCACGGAAAAATCAAACGAACCCTTTCCGTTTCTCCAGACGAAGAGGTCCCTCCCCGTGGTGAAAAGGTCCCCTCCCACCTTCCGTTTCCTCATGAGAATGAGCCGTATGAGGTACTGGGGAACCTCTCCCGCCACGAGACAACCTCCCCTGTCCGGAGCAACTTTTTCCAGGAGAATCTCCTCGAGGTTCGCGCCGAGAAACTCCTGGTGGTCCAGCGAGACGGTGGTGAGAACGACTATCCGAGGCTCCGAGGCTGTGACCGCGTCAAGCCTCCCCCCCAGGCCGGTCTCGAGGACAGCCACTTCCACTCCCTCCTCCGAGAAGTGCTTCAGGGCGAGACCGGTAACCAGCTCGAAGAATGTGGGCGGGTCCTTCCTGAAAGAGGGATGTCTCCGGAGGAACCTCTTCCCCAGGTCACGAACCTCTTTTTCAAGCTGGCCGGGATAAACCCGACCGGACACGCGGATTCTCTCCTCGGGGGAGACGAGATGGGGTGAGGTGAAGAGTCCGGGCCGGAAACCGCCGGCATTCAAAAGGTTGTGGAGAAGCACCGCCGTCGATCCCTTCCCGTTCGTCCCCGTAATCTGGATGGAGAGGTAATTCCTTTGAGGATGTCCGAGGAAACTGAGAAGCCGGTTAATCCGCTCCAGTCCGGGCTTGACGATTCCTGCAGACCCCCACATCAGCCATTCTTACCCGAAGCCCTCTTCTTCTCCCCTCTGTACATGTAGCCGAGGAGTTTTGACACCGTCTCCTTCATCTCCGTCCTGGGAACGATCATATCCACCATCCCCTTTTCCAGGAGAAACTCCGCTCTCTGAAATCCTTCGGGAAGCTTCTGCATGATCGTCTGTTCGATGACTCTCGGCCCGGCGAAACCGATGAGAGCCCCCGGCTCGGAGATTATAACGTCCCCCTGCATGGCGAAGCTCGCCGCCACACCACCCGTCGTGGGGTCCGTGAGGATGCTGATGTAGGGGAGACCTGCGTCGTGAAACCTTTTCATCGCAGCTGAGGTCTTCGCCATCTGCATGAGCGAGAGGGTTCCCTCCTGCATCCGCGCCCCTCCCGAAGCGCTCACGATGATGAGAGGGACTTCCCTCCTCGTGGCCTCCTCGATTGCGCGGGTCACCTTTTCACCCACGACACACCCCATAGACCCGCCGAGGAACGCAAAATCGAAAACGGCGATGACCACGTCCATTCCGTTAATCTTCCCCCTCCCCGTCACGACTGCCTCGTTTCTCTTGCTCTTCCTCTTCGCCTCGGCAAGCCGGTCTGTGTATTTCTTCGTGTCCACGAACCCGAGGATATCCACCGACTCGAGGTCAGCGTCAAACTCTTCAAAGGTCCCCTCGTCGATGAGCGAAGATATCCGCTCGTCGACGGTTATGCGGAAGTGGTAGTTGCACTTCGGGCAGACCTTGAGATTCCTCTCCACCTCACGGCGGTATATGATTTCCCGGCAGTTGTCACACTTAATCCAGAGGTTCTCAGGAACGGTAACCTTTCTGTTCCCCTTTTTCTTCTCTTTCTTCTTAAACAACGCCATTCTGCATCCCCAATTTCATTTTTTCCACGAAGGACGAAAAATTCCTCAGCAACTTCTCCTTGTTTTTCCCGTGTTCCTCCACCAATCTTACGGCCGCGCTCCCCACGACGACGCCGTCGCAGACAGAAGCCACCTCCTGCGCCATCTCCGGAGTAGAAATGCCGAATCCGACGACGACGGGGAGAGAGGTCTCTTTTCTGAGACTTTTCACTATTTTCACATATTCTGCCGGAAGTTTCTCTCTCATTCCCGTTATTCCCGTCACGGATATGACGTAAATAAAACCGGAACTCTTCTTCCCTATGAGGCGGATCCTCTCGATTCCGGAAGTCGGTGCGACGAGCCCAATCCAGTCGAGTCCGGATTTCACCGCCTCTTCACGGAAAGGCTCCCACTCTTCGAGGGGCAGGTCGACGGCGAGAATTCCGTCGACGCCCGCTCTCACCGCGTCCCGGAAAAACCTTGTCGGGCCGTACGCGATGATGGGGTTCACGTATCCGAACAGGACGAGAGGCGTTGAGAAGTATTTCCGAAACTCCCTCACGAGGCGGAAAGCGTCCTTCGTCCTGAAGCCCGAGCCAAGTGACCTCATGAAGGCCCTCTGGATGACAGGCCCATCTGCCATGGGGTCTGAGAACGGAATTCCCAGTTCAATCACATCCGCTCCGGAGGACGCTGCGCAGAGGAGAAGTTCGAGGGAGGTCTCCAGGTCCGGGTCCCCCGCCGTCAGGTAAAGGACGAGACCCTTCTCTCCCCTCTCCTTCAATTCCCGGAATCGCTCCTCAATCCTGCTCATGCCCCTGAAGCCTCTCTCACGGAATCGATGTCCTTATCCCCCCTCCCGGAGAGGTTTATCACGATGACCTTCCCTTTTCCGAGCCTCCGCGCGAGCTTCACCCCAAAGGCAACGGCGTGGGCCGACTCGAGGGCGGGGATTATCCCCTCCGTCCTCGCGAGGAGGTGGAATGCAGAAAGGGCCTCCCTGTCAGTCACGGAGGTGTACGTCACCCTGCCCGTTTCCTTCAGGTAAGCGTGTTCCGGCCCGACGCCGGGATAGTCGAGTCCGGCAGAGATGGAATGCACCTCCTTTACCTGACCGTCTCTGTCCGCGATGACGTAAGACCTGCTCCCGTGGAGAACCCCCACGCGTCCCGTGGAGAGGGTTGCTGCGTGCTTCCCGCTTTTCAGGCCGAGTCCCCCGGCTTCCACTCCGAACATCTCAACACCCTCATCGTCCAGGAAGGGGGCAAAGAGACCGAGGGCGTTGCTCCCTCCCCCGACGCAGGCAACGAGCGCATCGGGAAGCCTCCCCTCCGCCTTGAGGACCTGACTCCTTGCCTCTCTCCCGATGACGGACTGAAAGTGCCTCACCATCCACGGGTAAGGGTGAGGGCCGGCCGTGGACCCGATCATATAGTGGGTCGTCCTCACAGATGAAACCCAGTCCCGGATTGCCTCGTTCATCGCGTCCTTGAGCGTCCTCGACCCTGAGGTAACGGGGATAACGCGGGCACCGAGCAGCCTCATCTTGTACACGTTTATCGCCTGCCTCCGGATATCCTCCTCTCCCATGTAAACGTCACAGGTAAGGCCCAGCTTCGCGCACACCGTAGCCGTGGCCACGCCGTGCTGTCCCGCCCCCGTCTCCGCTATCACCCTCCTCTTCCCCATACGGAGGGCGAGAAGCCCCTGACCGACTGTGTTGTTTATCTTGTGTGCTCCCGTGTGGCAGAGGTCTTCCCTTTTGAGATATATCTTCGCCCCGCCAGCATGCGAGGAGAGATTCTCCGCAAAGTAGAGGGGTGTGGGTCGCCCCGCGTACTCTGAGAGGAGGTGATTCAGCTGCGACGAAAACTCTCTGTCCTTCAGGGATTCCCGGAAAGCCGCCTCCAGTTCCTCGAGGGCCGGGACGAGAGTCTCCGCCACGAAGCGTCCGCCAAAGGTGCCGAAGTAACCTCTTCCGTCGGGGAGTCGCAACCTCTTCATGCTCCAAGCGCCTCGCTCGCAGCCCGCACGAAGTCCCTCACCTTCCTCGGGTCCTTCTTCCCCGGAAAGAGCTCAACCCCCGTCGAAACGTCCACTCCCGCCGGTTTCAGGAGAGTGACGACATCCCTCACGTTTTCCGGGTTGAGCCCACCCGCGATGAGAAACTCCCTCTTTATGCCTGCCTCGAGAATGAGCGTGTAATCGAGCTGTTTTCCCGTCCCGCCGAAAGAGCCCGGAAAGGCGGCATCAAACATGATGGCGTCGGCAGGGCACTGTTCCGCTTTTTTCACGTCGTCGGGAGTTTCTGGACGGAACACCTTAATCGTGGGAAGTTCCACAGCCTTAACCGTCTCATCTGTCTCGAAACCGGAAAGCTGGACGGCGGATATCCCCGCAATGGACGCCACCCTGTTGATGATGTCCGCAGGGGTGTTGACGAAAACCCCGACAGTCAGGAGTTTCGGCGACGCTTTCCGGATGATTTCCCGACAGTGTTCAAAGTCGACGTATCTTTTGCTCCGCCGAAAGAAGACGAAACCGGCGGCGTCCGCGCCGGCTTCTTCCACCATCCTCAGGTCGTCGGGATCAGTGATTCCGCAAATCTTCACGCGAAACATTGGGAACCGTCATTCAACCTTTGGGAGCCTCTCCAGGGCTTCCCGAATTTTTTCCTCGGGATACTCGTAATCCACGAGTTTCCCCGACAGATAGTCGTCGTACGCTGCCAGGTCGAAGAATCCGTGCCCGCTCAGGTTGAAGAGGATTGTCTTTTCTCTCCCTTCCTCGTCCGCCCTCTTCGCTTCAACGATGGCAGAGTGGACGGCGTGGGACGATTCCGGCGCCGGCAGTATCCCCTCGGTCCGGGCGAAGAGAACGGCGCTTTTGAACACCTCCGTCTGATGATACGCCTGGGCCTCGATGAACCCTTCATTGTAGAGCTGGCTCACGAGGGGGGCATCGCCGTGATAACGGAGACCACCGGCGTGGATTCCCGAGGGAACGAAGTCGTGCCCGAGGGTGTACATCTTCACCAGGGGAGTCAACTGGGCAGTATCTCCGAAGTCGTAGGTGTAGACTCCCTTCGTCAGCGTCGGGCAGGCGGCCGGCTCGACGGCGACGACCCTCACTTCTTTGCCTCCGGAGAAGACGTCGTAGAGGAAGGGAAACGCGATTCCCGCAAGGTTTGACCCGCCGCCGCAGCACCCGATGACGACGTCGGGGTAATCGCCCACCTCCTCCATCTGCTTCTTGCACTCGAGGCCGATGACCGTCTGGTGCAGGAGGACGTGGTTGAGCACAGACCCGAGAGCGTAAGAAGTATCCTCCCTCGTGGCTGCATCTTCCACGGCCTCGCTGATGGCGATGCCCAGGCTTCCCAGGGAATCGGGGTCTTCCTGGAGAATCTTTTTCCCTGCCTGGGTCCTGTCGCTGGGGCTCGGGATGACCGACGCCCCCCACGTCTCCATGAGAATTCTCCTGTAGGGTTTCTGGTGGTAGCTCACCTTGACCATGTAGACGGTGGCCTCCAGCCCGAAGAAGGCAGCCCCGAGGGAGAGAGCCGATCCCCACTGTCCCGCTCCCGTCTCCGTGGCTATCCTCTTTCTCCCTGCCTGCTTGTTGTAGAAAGCCTGAGGGATTGAGGTATTCGGCTTGTGCGACCCTGCAGGGGACACTCCCTCGTACTTGTAGTAAATCCGGGACTTCGTGTTCAGCGCCTCTTCGAGCCTCCTGGCCCGGTACATCGGAGTGGGTCGCCAGAGGGAATATATATCCAGAACCTCTTCGGGAATCGGAATCCACCTCTCCTGCGATACCTCCTGTTCAATGAGGGGCATCGGAAAGAGCGGAAGGAGGTCGTCAGGCGTCACCGGCTGTTTCGTCCCCGGGTGCAGGACAGGCTCCGGCGGATTCTTCAGGTCGGCAATGATGTTGTACCAGACCCTGGGAATGTCGGCGTCCTTGAGAACGATTTTCGTCTTCATGTCCTGCTCCTTTCTCTTTTATTTTCCCTTCAGGTAATATCTCAGCCTTTCCCCGGGAAACGGGGCAGTCACGAGGGCTTCTCCGATGAGGAAGGCGTCTGCGCCCAGGTCTTCCATTTCCTCCATCACGGCGCGGTCGCTTATACCGCTCTCAACAATTTTCACGCACCCCTCGGGAATCTTCGGGATGAGGCGGCGGGACACGTTCAGGTCCACCGTGAACGTGTCCAGGTCTCTGTTGTTCACTCCCAGGTGGTCCGCACCCGCCTCGAGCGCCATCTCCATTTCCCTCTCGTCGTGAACCTCCACGAGGGGGACGAGCCCCTTTTCCCTGCACTGGCGAATGAGAGACTCCAGCTTTTTCCGCGAGAGTATCCTCGCTATGAGGAGGACCAGGTCGGCCCCGGCAGCATACGCCTCCTCCACCTGGACCCCGTCAATGACGAAATCCTTCCTCAAAAGGGGAACCGTTTCCGAATTTCTCGAAGCTTCCTCCAGGTCTCCCAGCCCTCCTCCGAAAAAAATCGAATCGGTCAGCACCGAGATGGCCGCCGCTCCCCCTTCCGTGTATTCTCTGGTCAACCCGGCAACGGAAAGCCCCTCCCTGAGGGGACCGCGGGAGGGGGAGCGCTTCTTTATCTCCGCTATTATCTTTCTTTTTCCCTCCCTTTTCAAATTGACAGGGCGGATGGGGCAACCCCTCTCCGGAAATCCTCCCTTCCACCGGATGAGAGCTTCCTCCACCTCCCTCCTCTTGACTTCCAGAATGGTGTCGAGAAATTTCCTCTCACCCATCCCGCTTCCCGAAGAACCGGAGGAAGGAATCGAGTTTCTCCTTCGCCCGGCCCGAAAACACAGATTCCTTCGCTTTCTCAAAGGCCTCCTCTATCGACCCGGCGCCTCCTCCGCAGTAGATAGCAAAGGCCGCGTTTACGAGAGCGCAGTCGAGGTAAGGGGACTGCTCGCCGGAGAGGACGGAGAGGAGAATGGCTCTGTTCCGCGAAACATCCCCTCCTCGAATCTCCTCGAGAGAGTGATACGGAAGGCCGAGAGATGCGGGGTCGAAGATGAACTCCTCCACCCTGTTTCCCTCTACCTCCCAGACGAGCGTGGGACCCGCAGGCGATACCTCGTCGAGCCCATCCGACCCGTGGACGACGATCCCTTTCTTCATCCCCAGTTCCCTGAGAACGTCGGCGTAAACCCCTCCCAGGCCTCTATCGAAGACTCCCACGAGCTGCCTGTTCGCTCCGGCAGGGTTGGAGAGCGGACCGAGGATGTTGAATATCGTCCTGATTCCGATTTCCCTCCTCGGGCCGATGGCGTATTTCATCGCCAGGTGAAAGCGGGGGGCGAACATGAACGTCACCCCAACTTCATCCAGGCACCGGGCAACCACGTCGACAGGGGTTTCCAGGTCCGCGCCCAGCGCCTCGAGGACGTCCGCCGACCCGGCCCGGCTCGTCACCGACCTGTTCCCGTGCTTCGCGACGGCCACCCCTGCTCCCGCAGCGATGAATGCCACAGTCGTCGATATGTTGAACGTGCCCATTCTGTCGCCGCCGGTTCCGCAGGTGTCGAGGATGTCGGGGTGCTTCGACTCCACTCTCACGGCTTTCTCTCTCATCACTTTCACCGCGGCGGCAATCTCCTCCGGCGTCTCCCCTTTTACGGCCAGAGCCGTGAGGAAAGACGCAATCTGAGCGGGTGTTGCCGCCCCGGACATGATCATCTCCATGGCCTCCCTCATTTGTCCGGCCGAGAGGTCCTTTCCCGCGGATACGATGGAAATCGGCTCCCTCATGTCCACGAATTCCCGGACGACCCCCTGCTTCCCCCTGACGACGCTGAGGAAGTTTTCGAAGAGCCTCACGCCGTGGTCCGTCATTATTGACTCGGGGTGAAACTGGACTCCGAAGAGGGGGTGCGTGCGGTGACGAATCCCCATTATCTCCCCATCTTCCGTCCAGGCGCACACCTCCACCTCGTCGGGCACCTTTTCCCACCTGACGGCGAGGGAGTGATACCGCGTCGCCCGGAAAGGATTCTCAATGCCCGCGAAAATTCCCGTCCCCCTGTGGTGGATGAGAGACGTCTTTCCGTGCATGATTTCCTTCGCCTGGACGACCACCCCTCCGAGGGCGTAGCCGATGCACTGGTGCCCCAGGCAGACGCCGAGTATCGGAATCTTGCCGGTAAACCTCTTCACCACCTCAACGCTGATTCCGGCTTTCTCAGGCCCCCCCGGTCCCGGCGAGATGACGATTCCCCGGGGGCTCATTTTCTCCACAGTAGAAACGTCCACCTCGTCGTTTCGAAAAACTTTCACGTCAGCGCCAAGCGCCTGGAGGGCCTGGACGATGTTGTACGTGAAGGAATCGTAATTGTCGATAACCAGAATCACTTCTCCCTCCACCTGAGCGATTCCGTGAGCGCCCGGGCCTTGTTCTCCATCTCCGCGATTTCCCTCTCGGGGATTGAGTCGAAGACGATGCCCGCTCCTGCCTGAGCCACGACCCTTTCCCCTTCGAAAATAAGCGTCCTGATGGCGATGCAGAAATCCATATTCCCCGAAAAGTCAAAGTAACCCACTGCGCCCGCGTATATTCCTCTTTTCTCCCTCTCCAGTTCCTCGATGATTTCCATCGCCCTCACCTTCGGAGCACCTGTCACGGTCCCTGCCGGGAAGGTGGCGCGGAGAACGTCGAAAGCGTCCTTCCCCTCCCCCAGTTTCGAGACCACGTTGGAGACGATGTGCATGACGTGGGAGTAGCGCTCTATGACCATAAACTCGGAAACGGAGACGGAACCGGGCCTCGAAATCCTCCCCAGGTCGTTCCTCCCCAGGTCAACGAGCATGAGGTGCTCCGATATCTCCTTCGGGTCGGAGAGGAGGTCCTCTTCGAGCTCCCTGTCTTCTTCCTCCGTTCTCCCGCGAGGACGCGTCCCGGCAATCGGTCTGAGTATGACCGTGTCTCCCTCGAGGCGAACGAGTACCTCGGGAGACGAACCGGCAATGGTGACGTCCCCGGTCTCAATGTAAAACATGTAGGGAGAGGGATTGATGACCCTCAGCGCCCGGTAGGGAGAAAAAGGGTCCCCGGCAAACGAGCCGGTGAACCTGTTTGAGAGAACAACCTGTATCGCCTCGCCCTGAACGATGTATTCCTTCGTTTTCTCGATGGCCCGTGCCATTTCCCCGGGAGGTATTCCCGGCGTCAGCTCGACCCCTTCCCCCTCCACCGGGACGAGCGGGGGAAGGGGCGTCTCGTCGCTGAAGAGAAGGTCTACCGTCTCCCGTACTCTCTCCCTGGCCTCCCGGTACCTCTCTTCGCTCCCCTTCCCCTCCGCGACGGGAACGTTTGCGATGACAATCGTTTTCTTCCTCAGGTTATCGAAGACGACGACCAGGGAAGGGACCATGAAGAAGAGGTCCGGGTATGAGTGGCTCTTCCTCGTATCGTCGGGAAGACGCTCTATGAACCTGACGTAGTCGTATCCCACGTAGCCGACCGCTCCACATGCAAGGCGGGGGAATCCAGGGGGAAGAGGATATGAGTATCTGCCCATCAACCCTTTCACAGCGAGGAGAGGGTCGTCCACGACTTCTTCCCTCCTCTCCCCGTCCGAGGAAAAGACGACTTTCCTGCCTTGAGCCATTACGAGAGCCAGAGGGGAAAACCCGAGGAAGCTGTACCGCCCCCACTTCTCTCCCCCTTCCACGCTCTCAAGGAGAAACGAAGGGCTTCCCTCCTTTTTCCTCAACTTCAAGTAAGCGGAAACGGGAGTCTCGCAGTCGGCGATGACCTCGCCGTAGACGGGAACGACGGAGTGTTTCTCGGCGAGCCTGAGGAACTCTTCCAGAGAAGGGTATATCGTAAACATCTACTTCCTCACGACGAGAAGGGGTTTCGCCACGCCCAGTTTGCGGGATACTTCTCCCCTGTGCCTGAGAGCCTCGTCTCTGGACGCGTAGGGGCCAATCATTACCCTCGTCAAAAGCCTCCCTCTCTTCCCGCGAAAGCGCTCGAGGACCACAGGGAACCCCTTCCCGGCCGCTCTTTCCCTCAAAGATTCAGCGTTTTTCTCGACGGAGAAAACCCCCACTTGCAGGAAGTACCCCGTCCTCACATTGACCCTTGATTTCTCCCGGGCGGGCTTTTCCTGTTTCACAGCAGGTAAAGGCTTTTCAGAAGGCAAGGTTTTTTCTGCCCGGGCCGGGGGAGCCGTTTCCCTCTCCTCTTCCTTTCCTGGAGGTGCACCCTGCTCACCTCCAGGCGGCTTCTCTTCTCCGGCAAACCCCTCAATCTTTTTCGCAATTTCCTCGTCAAAGGAGGAGGGAATGTCCGGCTTTGCCACGACCCTCGCCGGTGGCGCCTCCTCGAGCCCCTTTTCCACGATTCTCCCGATCTGGAGCCCGATGAGGAAAATGACGAACATGAGGACGAAGAGGATTGCAATGAGGAGTTTCGTCCCCGCGCTG